>DATNOW010000505.1:0-2973 GCA_036703515.1 Chroococcidiopsis sp. | reverse complement strand
GCCTAGGGCAGCTAACGCTTCATAGTCGATCGGTGTATCGATCAGCGATGCGGGAATGCAGCCGCTGGCCGGCCCGCTCACCTGTAGCGCTTTGACGGTGCTACCGGAGGGAACGCCACCGCCAATCACCTCAACAATGTGGCGCAGCGAAGTGCCCATGGGCACTTCAATCAAGCCCGGATATTGAACCGCGCCACCGAGGGCCAACACCTTAGTGCCTTTGCTGGTTTCTGTGCCAATGCTGGCAAACCACTCGGCTCCCTTGCGGATAATAGGGGCAATATTGGCGATGGTTTCAACATGGTTGGTCAGGGTCGGGTATCCCCACAGGCCCCAGTCAGTCGAGTCAGACGGCAGCGGACTAGGGATATCGGGTAAATCTTCAAAGCGGGTAATCAGGGCAGCGGTCTCGACGATGCTGTGGGAGCCAGTGCCCATGCGGACATCGAGGTGAAAATTAAACGGCGAGCCCAAGATTTGATCCCCCAACAGCCCGAGCCGTTGGGCTTGATGAATAGCCAACTGCAGGCGGCTAATCGTCAGCGGATATTCGGGTCGAATGTAGATATAGCCCTGGTCGGCCCCGACGGCATAGGCAGCGATCGCCAGCCCTTCGAGGATGCGATGGGGATCACTTTCCAAGATGGTGCGATCGAGAAACGCCCCCGGATCAGCCTGATCGGTTTGGCAAAGGATAAACTTCCGCGCCCCCGTCGCCTTGGCCACCGTAGCCCACTTTAGCCCCGTCGGATAGCCGCTGCCGCCACGGCCGCGGAGCCCACTGCGGGCGATCGCGTTGACCACGTCGGTCGGCGACATTTGAGCTAAGACCTGGTGCAAGGCCTGATAGCCCTGGACTGCAAGGTAGGCCTCAATTCGCTCTGGATCGATCGTGCCGCTATTTTCTAGCACAATCGGCTGCTGGCGGGTAAAAAACGGATGGTCGAGCGCCACTTGCTGGACGTTGACGCAGCCGCCATCCAGCGTGTTGACGATCGACGAGACTTTAGCGACCGTGACATTTTCATAGAGCACCGGGCTAGAGCCATGCACATCGGTGCGGTAATCGATCTGCACCAGCGGGCCACGGCTGCATAGCCCCATGCACCCCACCCCCAACACCTCAACTTCCTCCGAAAATCCATTTTCAGCGATCGCCTCAGCCAGTTCTTGCTTAACGGCCTGTGAATTCGCCGACCAGCAGGGGGCTGCTGTACAGCACCGGATGCGCACAGGCTTTTGAGACTGACGCTCGGCGTGGGCAATGGCGTGGAGTTTAGAGAAGTCCATAGGAGGAGGGAGACAGGGGGCAGAGAGCAGCAGCCCGAACGTTAATGCGTAATCGCATTTGGGGTCGGGGACGGTGTGAGCGCAGCGGTGGCCGGGCGATGCACCACATACACAGAGCAGGGCGCGTTGTGGACGGCATAGTTGCTGGCGCTACCTAAGAGCATTTCACTCAGACCCGAACGGCCGCGCCGCCCAATCACAACCAGGTCAGCCCCCCACGCGCTAGCCGCTTCGCAAATCAGCATCTCGGGATCGCCAAGGCAGTGCAGGCAATCCGTATCGATCCCGGCCGCTTTGGCAGCGGCGACATAGGCTCCAAACAGCTGTTCGTCATCGGTTTCAAAATGACCGACGTAGCAGCTAAATTCAGGTTCGTCAGAGCTGAAGTAGGGATCTAAATCGGTCAGATACAGCGGCAAAGAGCGATCGCCCGTTTCATCAGGATCTGTGACATGCAGGATGCCAAGCTCTGCGCCCACCGATTTTGCTAAAAAGAGGGCCTCGTCAAACACGTGCTGACTGAGGTTCGAACTATCCAGTGCCACTAACAGTTTGCGAAGCATGGCGTTTCCTCCAAAAATTTATAAAAAATAAAATTGGCGTTCTCTAGTTCTCGTCTGGCTCGCGTCGGGTTCCTGGCTGGTTCCTAGCTGGTTCCTAGCTAATTCAGAGAGAGGCCGATGCACGGGTATTCCTACCCCGGCAAGATCATGCGTAAAAAACAGGTGATTGAACGGGTGATTGAAAGTAGCTAATCGAAAACAGGTAATCGAAAACAGGTAATAACAATGCGGCAGAGCAAGGCAGCGATCGCCACACTCCCCCGCGTTGGCCCTTGTAGGCCAGTCAGCCTTTGTAGAGCCAGCTAGCCTTCGTAGATATGGGTATAAGCAAACATTTTGAGGATCTTGTGTGGAGCGAGTGACCGTGGGGATCACGATATCTCAACCGTCCTTGGCATGGCCAGCCCTGTCGATCAAATGTTGGGCGAGGGCGATCGCCATAACCAATAGCTCTTGTTCGCGCTGTCCGTGAGCGCCCTCATCGCTCACCGCTGGGTAGACATGGGGGTTAGAAAGCAGCGCAGCCAATAGTTGGGCGGTGATTTGCTTTAATTCGGTGCTGTTAGGTTGCATAGTGCGGAGGAGGATAAGGGTTGATCAGTCTAAGGGATTCGGTCTAGAGCAGTCGGTCTAGAGCAGTCGGTCTAGAGCAGTCGGTCTAGGGCAAGCGGGACTAAACAATTAAGAAGGCGATCGCCAGGGCAATGGTCAGCAGGAGGGCGATCGCAGTGGCGCTGCCCGTCGATAAGTCATGGGTCGATCGGGATAGATCCTTGGTGTAGTCGCACTTCAAACAAACCCAGGTATGGTCATCTTTTTCGACAAATTCTTCTTCGCCGCACTGCGGGCACTTGGCGATCACGCTCCGATGAACTGCGTTATCCATAAGAGAGCCTCCTAGGAGGGAATGCGGTAGATGTTTAGCTCAGATGTTTAGCTCAATCCATGGCGTCCTCGGGTGATGGCGAAAATCGAGCGATCGCCAAGGTGTATGGTTTCACCCTAGTAGACGAAGTTGACGAACTTGTGAGGATAGCTGCCCTGTGGCAAAATCGGCTGGGCAGATGCGCTCTGGCAGCACGCGATTGTTGGCAAGCAAGACGAAGCCGTACTGTCAAAA
>DATNOW010000504.1:0-4038 GCA_036703515.1 Chroococcidiopsis sp. | reverse complement strand
TTTTCCTTCGCGTTGGATGTGTTTTCCCCTACGAGGACGACATCATGACATTCAAAAAGATTTTGGTGGCGATTGATCGCTCGTTACAAGGTGCCAGCGTACTCGAAAATGCGCTCGAACAAGGCACCCAGAGCGGGGCTGAGCTCGTATTTTTACACGTTATTCGTCGCCCCTCTGAGCTGCAAACCGGCCCGTTTATGGGCATCGGCACCATTGCCGACATCGATACCTACAGCAGCCTGCGGCGGTTTCAACGCGAGCAAGAGCAGCGCGAACTCGAAAAAGCGCAGGAGTGGCTGCAAGAGTATATCCAAATGGCCGAAGCGCGGGGCATCAAAGCCACGTCTGACTGCCGCATTGGCGAACCCAGTCTAGAGATTTGCATGACGGCCCAAACCTGGGGTGCCGATCTGATCGTTTTAGGGCGACGGGGCTATCAAGGGCTGTCGGAGATTGTCTTAGGCAGCGTCAGCAACTACGTGCTGCACCACGCCCCATGCGCCGTGCTCGTGGTGCAAAGTGCCGCCCAGTCGTCTGAGGAATCAACGGGTTCCACCGTCGGCACCGGGGCCACTCGATAGGTTTGGTTTGAGTTTAGGACGCCTGACCGCATCTGGGGGGAAAACACATCGGTCAGGCTTTTTTTGGGGGCAGCCCAAGCGGTATGCTGAAAGTTCGCGATGTCAACGATTTAAGCCATGCCTGCCTCCACGGAGTCTCCATCCATTACTGCTTTTCCCCTTGCCGCCGTTGTGGGGCAAGAGGCCATTAAACTCGCCTTGCTCTTAGCCGCCATCGACCCGGGTCTAGGTGGTGTGGTGATTGCGGGGCGACGGGGCACGGCCAAATCTGTCATGGCCCGCGCTATCCATGCGCTGCTGCCGCCCATTGAGGTGGTAGAGGGTTCCTGCTGCAACTGCGACCCCAATCGCCCGTCAGAATGGGATGACGAAACCCGCGATCGCTTTATCTCGGCAAACGGACAGGCCAGCGGTGCTGCCAATGGACAGGCCAGCGGCACGGGTAATACCACAGTGCCAACCCGAGTCGTGCCTGCCCCCTTCATTCAGATTCCCCTCGGCGTCACCGAAGACCGTCTGATCGGCTCCGTCGATGTAGCCCAGTCGATTAAGCGGGGTGAAACCGTATTTCAGCCGGGGCTTTTGGCCGAGTCGCACCGTGGCGTGCTCTACGTCGATGAAATTAACCTGCTGGATGACCAAATCGCCAATCTGCTGCTGGGGTCGCTGACCGAAGGGCGCAACCAGATCGAACGGGAGGGCATTAGCTTTCAGCACCCCTGCAAGCCGCTGCTGATTGCCACCTACAACCCCGAAGAAGGCGATCTGCGCAACCACTTGCTGGATCGCATTGCGATCGCCCTTTCCGCCGATGCCGTCTTAGGGCTCGATCAGCGGGTGCAGGCGGTCGATCAGGCTACCCAATATGCCCAGTCGCCCCAAACCTTTTTGCAGCAGTATGCCGAAGACCTCGACTCCCTCAAAACCCAAATTATTTTGGCGCGTGAGTGGCTCAAAGACGTGCAGATCAGCCGCGCCCAGATCGATTACCTCGTCAAAGAAGCCGTGCGGGGCGTGGTGCAAGGCCACCGAGCCGAGCTGTTTGCCGTGCGGGTGGCCAAGGCCAGCGCCGCCCTCGATGGCCGCACCGAAGTCAACGCCGACGACCTGCGCCGCGCCGTTGAGCTGGTAATTGTGCCCCGCGCCACCGTCACCCAGCCGCCCCCCGAAGAAGCTCCGCCCCAGCAACCGCCGCCGCCCCCACCGCCTCAAGACCAGTCGCAGCAAGAGCAAGACGAGGACGAAGAAGAGGACGACAACGAAGAGGACGAAGAAGATCAAGAGCAAGAGCCGCCCAGCATCCCTGAAGAGTTTGTCTTTGACCCCGAAGGCGTAATTTTAGACGACTCGGTGCTCTACTTTGCCCAAATGGCCAACCGCCAGGGCAAGTCGGGGTCGCGCAGCGTCATCTTTTCGGATGATCGGGGACGCTATATCAAACCCGTGCTGCCCCGGGGCAAGGTGCGCCGCATTGCCGTAGACGCCACCCTGCGGGCCTCGGCTCCTTACCAAAAAGCGCGCAGACAGCGAAATGAGAGCCGCATGGAGAGCCTTGTGGAGAGCGGGGGGAACGGCGCAACCGCACGCAAGCGGGTGTTTGTCGAACAGTCCGACATTCGGGCCAAACGTCTGGCCCGCAAGGCAGGGGCGCTGATCGTCTTTGTCGTCGATGCCTCAGGCTCGATGGCCCTCAACCGGATGAACTCGGCCAAAGGAGCGGTGTTGCGCCTGTTAACCGAGGCTTACCAAAACCGCGACCAAGTAGCGCTGATTCCCTTCCGGGGCGAACAGGCCGAAGTGCTGCTGCCGCCAACGCGATCGATTACCTCGGCCCGCCGTCGATTAGAACGCATGCCCTGTGGCGGTGGCTCACCCCTCGCCCATGCCCTAACAACGGCAGTGCGCGTGGGCGTCAATGCGCGACAGTCGGGCGATATTGGTCAAGTGGTGGTGGTCGCCATCACCGACGGCCGGGGCAACATTCCCCTGGCGCGATCGCTCGGTGAACCCCAAATCGAGGGCGAAAAGCCCGACATCAAAGCCGAACTGCTCGACATCGCTGGCAAAATTCGAGCCTTGAATATCAAGCTGCTGGTGATCGATACCGAAAATAAATTTGTCTCGACGGGGTTTGCCAAAGAGCTTGCCAAGCAGTCGGGCGGGCGCTACTACCATCTGCCCAAAGCCACCGATCAGGCGATCGCCGCCATGACCCGTGGGGCCCTAGCCGATGTCACCGGCCGCTAGCGGTAAACCACCTGATAGCCAATATCGTCCAGCAAGGCAATATCCAAATTATTAGGTAACTTGCGTGAACCCGTGAGCAGCGTCGGATCCATGGCAGCTTCGGTCGACACACCGCTGGCAATGAAATCATCTTGGATGTGGCCGTCGCCTGTCAGCGGAATCGGATTGCCGCCGTTGCGATTTTTGGCATTTGTACCGGTAAAGAACCCGCCTTGAATCAAATTGTTATAGGCATCTGAAGTCCCAATCCCCAAGGTATGCCCCAGTTCATGGAGCATGATGGAAAAGAAGTCTTCTTGATTGCTGGGGATATCACTGCTGGTCGATGGCGTGCTGTCAAAGAACCATGATTCCGTTGAGTCTACGGCTAGATATCCCGTCCAGGGTTCAAAATTGCTGCCCGTAAAGCGCGTCTCTAGACTGCTGCCCAAAAACCAAACGCCTGAAGTGCCGCCGACCGCTAGAGTGCCACCGTTGCCATCGATATTGCGCGAACCCACAAAAATCACCAGATCGTCAATTTCGGTGTCTGATGTAAGGGACTGCGAGGTGTTTGTCTGCGGATTGACCACACTCAGCTCTGTGCCGACGGGAACATTTTCAAACTCATCCTGGATGATGTTTTCCCAAACGTTAGCCGCCGATTCTAACACCGCTCTGCGCTCGGCTGTAAACCAGCCATTGGTATCAAACCGATAGTCAAACTGAATATTAAAGGTGCTGGTTGGCGATGGCGATGGCGATGAAGTCGGCACTGGCGTTGCTGATGCGCTGAGTTTATAGCTGGTTGTGCCGCTGCGGCGATAGACGCGGATGTAATAGGTGCCAGGGGCAAATTCCTGACGGATAGCCTCGCTTTGAGTGCCTGAGCGCGCCGATTGTTTGAGGACTTTGCCTTGAGCGTTGAGGATGCGGAGATCTAGGTTTGAGCGCAGCCCCGACATGGCCACACCGAGGCTGCTGCGAGCATTGAGGGTAAATTTGTAAAGATCGACCCGATCGGTGCTGGTAATCGAGTCTTTGAACAGGCTGCTGGTTGATTTTAAGGTGATTTTTCTGGCTGTCTTTAGAGTGTTACCGGCTCGATCTAAAACCATAGAGTTTCAACCACGCGTTTCAAGCTGTTTCAAGCTGTTTCAAGGGAAGGAATGTCTTGGCGGCACATTCGCAATCGTGCGGCCATGCCACTGACCTAGATGCCACTGACCTA
>DATNOW010000503.1:0-2901 GCA_036703515.1 Chroococcidiopsis sp. | reverse complement strand
CAGCAGGGCCGGGTTTTTCCAGGCGGCCTTGAGCGCCATCCGGTTAAAAGTCAGCCAGCCTGCTCGATCTTTGACAAAGCGATCGGCTACTTCGGGGGCTTCACCGGCCAAAATGCCAAAAAAGGTGTTGAGCATGGCGTTGATCTGGCTGGGGCGGAGGAATTTACCCGTCGGCACCATCATGCCTTTAGAAAACAGCCAGGTAACGGCAATGTTGCTTTGAAAGGCGCGAATCTGGTTGAGGTGCTGGGCTTGCAGCAGATCGTGGCGCAGGGCCGTGTCGAGCAGATCGGTGAGGCGGGGCAAGTTGCGCACCAGCGAGCCAAAGCCGGTAAAGACTAGGGGCGACTGGAGCGAAGCCGCATCCCCAATGGCGATCAGCCGATCAAAGGCCACCTGGCGATCGCTACCCCGAATGCTGAAGTGCCCTGGAATGTAGCCAAAGGTTGGTTTTTTCCAGACTAGGCTGTCCATGTCACAGCGGCGATATTCGGGCAGGATGGTGAAAAAGTCTTCGTACATCTCCAGCAGCGAGCCGGGGTTTTCAGGATTGACCTGGTGGTAGTGGAACAGATAAAAGGTGAGCTCGTTGTCTTTGCCCGGAAACAGTTCCCAGATCAACTGCCGCCCCCGCGAAATGTCGCCGTGGCTGTTGAGCACATCGCCAAAGCGGGCATCCCATACCC
This sequence comes from Chroococcidiopsis sp., assembly GCA_036703515.1. Lineage (GTDB taxonomy): Bacteria > Cyanobacteriota > Cyanobacteriia > Elainellales > Elainellaceae > DATNOW01. The sequence continues at coordinate 2,215 of DATNOW010000503.1, read as the reverse complement.
CCGGCTCAAAGCCGCCATCGATCACCGCCCCCACCGTCGGGCAAACGCTGTCGAAGGTGCGATCGCCATTCAACTGCCAGGCAATCGGTGAAGCGGTGCCCATGGCGTCTACCAGCAGTCGCCCCCGCGCCTGTCGGGGCGTTTGGCTGGGCAGATGCTGGGTATACACCGTCACCCCATCGCGCCCCACGGCCGCTTCGCTAAACTCCATTTCATCCCAAATGGTGCCGCCTGCCGCCCGCAGCTTTTCGCCACAGAGCATCAGCAGCGCATCCGAGGCGATCGCCACATTCAGCACCGTCGGCGTATGCAGCACCGGAGCTTTAGCCTGGGGCGGATTATTGGCATCAAAAAACTTGTGGAAGCCGTCTTCATATTCGCGGGCGATAATGCGTTCAAACTCGGCCGGGGTAAACAGCCCCAAGTCGATCAGCCCTTGAAACTCGGCCCGAGAAATATTCCACTCCCGGTTCATCCGCCCAAACGGCAAGCGCTCGATCAGCAGCACCCGATAGCCCAACTGGGCCATCACCGCCGCATGAATCACCCCCAGCGCTCCGCCAATGTAGATCAGATCGTAGTCTGCCATGCAGTCGGCTGGTGAGCTGGCGCTGTCGGGGCTGCTATTGACCTCGTCCTCAGCTCGAAACAGCACGGCTTTGGGCGGCTGCGGCGTCTTCACCGAGGCCCGCCAGCGCTGTTCCCACCAATAGGCGCGGTTGAGGTCATACTCGCCGTTGGGAAACCGACGAAAGTAAGACACCGTTTGCGGGTAGTAGGGTTCTAGGGCCTCAAAAATCGACTGCTGGCTGAGGTCAACGAGCGGTGGAGCCGGGTAGTGATGGGGAAAGGCGGTGCGCAGCTCGGTGACCAACTGCCGCAGGATCGCAGACTCGCGGGCAGCGGGGCGATCGCCCCAGCGAAATACTTTTAAATAAGTCGTGCGCTGCACCGTCCACACAAAAATCGCCAGTTCGCTGGATGCATTTGGAGATGCGTCAGGGGATGCACTAGAGGATGCGCCGAGGGATTCACCAGAGGATGCGTCGGGGGATGGCTGAACCGGATGCAGCACAATGCCGTCGGGAGTCACCTGTGAATACCCAGCGATCGCCTTAAACTCTAGCTGCAGCCAGCGTTTAACGGCCTCCGTATCGGGTGTAGGAACTTCAATATAGAGAATTTCCTTCATGGTTAAATCTATAACTCCACTGAAATGCGCTTAAATGAACCCCAAAAATCACTCAGGAATGGCTCCCAACTGTCCCAATTTTGGGTGAATCTTTGTCCCAAAATTCCTCAATCTCCGCGTTGACAAGCGTTATAGGTGCGCTATACTCTCGATACATCAATTCTTAAAAAACGTTACAAAGTTCTCATAATCCTGAGCTTAACTGCTCAATCTATCATTTTTAGACTACCGTGTAATCGTCAACCAGCTATGGATTATCCCATTCCAGACAGCCCTCAAGAAATAGTAGACCTGCGACTGCGCCCCGTCGATGAAGAGTTAATCGCCGCGGCGATCGCGGGTGTGGTCAACGTGGCGCGTCTGAAGGGGCAGTCGTTGGAAGATCTAACAGCAGAGGTGATGGCTGACGACGCGTTGCTAGAGCGCAACGTGCGCCTGTGGCTGAGCGATGTGGTTGCCCAAGCGTGGCAAGATCTGCCTTACCGCGCCTCGGAAGAATCGGCAACCTCTCGCTAACGGCTACACCATCAACGCACAACCAACTCTAACCCCAGAAAGATTAGCTTTCCTGGCCAAATATCAGCTCCTATTCCCTAGCCCGAGCGATATTATCCTTGGTTAAGAGAGCGCAGGCGGGCAAGATGCCCGCACCACGTTTTTTACCCTTTACCCTTCACCCTTTACCCTCTCTCTCCCGTCTAATTTGTGCGCTACTCCCTTAGCTGATCGCACCACTGGGCAGCGCTTTGAGGGCAAAGATCTTCTCGATCACGTCGGCGACGATCTTGTCGGGTGTAGAAGCCCCGGAGGTAATGCCAACGGTGATGGGGCCATCCGGCAGCCAATTGGTTTGCACCTCTAGAGGACGACCCAGGGGTTTATGCTCAACTTGGTTGCGATCGCCAATGCGTTCAGCGCTGTCAATGTGATACGACGGGATCTGGCGCTCCACGGCAATCTCTTGCAGGTGCGTGGTATTGGAGGAATTGTAGCCGCCAATCACGACCATCAGGTCGAGGGGTT
>DATNOW010000502.1:0-2436 GCA_036703515.1 Chroococcidiopsis sp. | reverse complement strand
TTCGACAACACGATTATCAAAATATCATTAGAATCCAAAACGATTCTTTTTGAAAATGAGCTTAGATAATAAATCGCTACTTAATAGAATTTTTTCTATGGCTAGACCAATGCTTTGATTGATTGTCTGCTAAGTTCGAGTGTTTAAAGACTTTGGCGAATCGCTCCCCTATTTTTGACTAGAAAAGTTAACCTGTTTGTCTTTAGGCAATATAGGCAAAAAATAGGCGATCGCTCTTTACGGTAGACACTATTTTTACTGTCCAAGCTATTAGTTTTAGCGGAACTTATGCAGAACCTCGCTCGACATTTAATTCAGGAAGACACACTTCCGTTATCAACGAGGTACCCCAGTATGAAATCTATTTTGAAGAAAGCCGTCGCTTACTCAGTGTTCTCCTCATTGGCGATTGTGCCCCTGGTTTTGGTGGCGACTCCGGCCTCTGCTCAACCTGCCGGATTGCAGGGCAGTTACCTAGGGGCTGGTCTTTCCGTCGGCGTCACCAATGATAGCCATGGCGATAGCAACGACCTCGGCGGCAACGTCCAGGGTCGGTTTGATATTCCACAAGCGCCCGTGTCGGTGCGTGGTGCCGCTTTGTTTAACGGCGACAGCACAGCGCTGATGCCCATCGTCACCTATGACCTACCGGTGAGCGATCGCGCCAACCTCTACGCTGGCGCGGGCTATTCCTTTGTTACTAGCGATACGGCCGCTTCTCCGTTGGGCGATCGCGATGCTGTGGTGCTAACTGCTGGTGCTGAGGGTGAGGTGGCTCGCAATGTGGTTCTCTATGGCGATGCCAAGCTGGGTTTGGATGCCTATCGCGATAGCTCCGATGCAGCCGTTAGCTTGCAGCTTGGGGCTGCCTACCGGTTCTAACGCAGTATGTTCTAAAGCAGTGCGTTCTCAACCCTAAAGCACACCAGTTAAAAACCGATTCATCCTGCCTCGGGTGCGGCATCACCCCGCAGGATGAACACACCGCAAAATTCCTGACAAAAAAGGGGCGATCGCCCCTTTTTTTTTGTGGAATGCTGTCTGGAATTTTTGCTCAGCAAGCGTAGGTTGGGTAGAACGTAGTGAAACCCAACAGATTCAAGGATTTTGTTGGGTTACGCTGTCGCTGACCTAATCTACAAATTTAGATTTGACAGAGCACTAGAGCCGTTCGATCGGGATTTGCAGCTCGACTACGACGGGTTCATCGCGCACCCGAATGGTTTCTTGCCCAAACAGGTGAATCTCGCGAAAGGCTCCGCTGGTGGTGTAGCCATTTGTGCCAATCCAGCTAAACAGGGCTGTAATCGCCTGGGTGATTTCGCGCAGCATGCCGCTGTGGATGACGCTGGCCATTTGCTCTACGGCAGGCAGTTGGCGAATGGTAATGGGGGCGCTGGGCAAATCGGGCAGCGCGTTGTCATCGAGGTCAATGGCGATCGCAAATTCAGTATCAATATCCGTTTCGCGGTAGTCGTCGAGATGATAAAGCACGAGTTCACTGCCGCTGGGGGCGACATCCTGCTCATTCAGCCAGGCATAGAGCTGCCGAGACAGCATGCCGCGATATTTAGGCATATCGGCCGTGGTTGGCACTACTTGGCGCACCGAGGCAATGCAGCAGTCGGGCACCGACTTAAGCACAACATCATAGGTCAGGGGATGCTCCTCTAGCTCAATTTGGCGCAGCCGGTTAGCGATGCGATTGAGCCGTTGCTGGGTATCGTGGAGGTGTTGCTGAAGCTCATTTTGCTTGGCGTGCAGCAGCAGGTTTAATTGCTCGATCGGCAGATCATTGTGGAGTAGTTGGGCAATCTGCTCAAGCGAAAGCCCTAGGTCTTTGAGTGCCAGAATGCGGTTGAGACGCGGCAGTTGCTCGATGGTGTAGTAGCGATATTCCGTAGCCGGATCGACATAGGCGGGGTGCAGGAGCCCAAGGTCATCGTAGTGACGCAACATCCGCACTGAAATCTGCCCAAGCCGGGAAAAGTCGCCAATTTTGAACACCGTTTTACTACCAATCTGACTGTCTAAGAGCTGATATTCAGTCTAATCGCACATTCTAATTGCACATAGATAGTTAGTTGCACATTTGTTGGTTGCATCAAGGGGCAGGGACGAATCAAGGGCGCAAAAACAAATCAAGGGCGCACATCGGTGCGCCCCTACGGTAGGGTTAATTGCTAATGGGTCAGTCTAGGCTGCGCCAGTTATTTGGCTGCTGCCTCGAAAGCCGCGCGAATGTCTTCGATGCGTTTGCGGTTGACCCCAAGGTCAGATTGCCCCAGGCGTGATGCCGACCGGACGTGGATTACACCGTCGGCGGGCGAGAGATAAAACTCGACATCATCGACAAAGCCCATCAGCTTGCTCGAAAACTCAGCGTAGAGGTAGTCGCTGGTGGCGGTAATGATTTTGGTGCGCTCTAGACCCTCA
>DATNOW010000501.1:0-3182 GCA_036703515.1 Chroococcidiopsis sp. | reverse complement strand
GGGCAATCACAAGGCGCAAGCGGCCTTAGATTTAGCCAATTCACCCAATCGGTTTTTGTCTACGGTGCAGGTCGGGATCACGCTGATTGGCATTTTGACGGGTGCTTTTGGGGGAGCCACAATCGCCAAAAGCCTATCGGTGTATATCGCCTGGGTGCCGCTGCTCAAACCCTATGCCGAGCCCGTTGCCTTTGGCCTGGTCGTGCTTTGCATCACCTACCTATCGCTGATTGTGGGTGAACTGGTGCCCAAGCGCTTGGCCCTCAACAGTCCTGAGAAAATTGCGATCGCGATCGCTGGGCCGATGCGGGTTGTGTCGGCGATCGCCTATCCCGTGGTGCATCTGCTCAGCATGTCAACCGAAATGGCCCTGAAGCTAATGGGAGTCAGCCACACCACCACAGAACCGCTGATCACCGAAGAAGAAATCAAAGTGTTGGTGCGTCAAGGCACCGAGGCCGGCATGTTTGAAGCGGCCGAGCAAGATATGGTCGAGCGCGTGTTTCGCCTAGGCGATCAGCCCGTTACCGCCATCATGACCCCCCGCCTCGATATTGTTTGGCTCGATCTCAACGACTCCATCGAGGTCAACCGCCAAAAGATGATCGAAAGCCGTCACACCCGCTTTCCGGTCTGCCAAGACACGCTTGATAATGTGTTGGGGGTGGTCAACGTCACCGATATCCTGGCGCTGAGCCTCAAGCAGCACCCCATCGATCTCGTTTCGCTGCTGCGCCAACCCTTCTTTATTCCCGAAAGCACCCACGCCCTCAAGGTACTAGAGCTGTTTAAAACCTCCGGCACCCACACGGCTCTAGCGGTGGATGAATACGGCGTCATCCAGGGGGTTGTCACGCTCAACGACATCATGGAAGTGGTGATTGGCGATATGCCAGTGGCCGGTGACGACGAAGAGCCTGGGGCGATTCAGCGCGACGATGGCTCTTGGCTGGTGGATGGGCTGCTGCCGATCGATAAGTTTAAAGAGCTATTTGAAATCGAGGAAATCCCGGGAGAGCAGCGCGGCAACTACCAGACCCTCGGTGGATTTGTGATCACCCAACTGGGACGCATCCCAACCGCCGCCGATCGGTTTGTCTGGGACGATTTTCGGTTTGAGGTGATGGATATGGACGGAAATCGCGTTGACAAGGTGCTGGTGATTCCCAACGTTGCGCCTCCCGACCCTTAGAGAACCCAAACCAGATCCATCCATGGGCAGGGGCGCACCGATGTGCGCTCTGACGTGCGTTCTTCTACAGCACCCGCCATTCATCGGTAGGGGCGCACCGATGTGCGCCCTAGACGTGCACCCTAGGAGGATTTTTGAAAAGTACCATCGAGTTGCCGTAGGGGCGTGGCATTTGGCAAAAAAATCATCGGACACACCGAAAAATGGCTGACCGAATGCCGCGCCCTTACATCCAGGTGTCCCATCGACATCTTTTCAAATGTTCTCTTAGAGAGAGCCCGGTTGATGGCAATTATTTAATTGGCGATCCTCAGCGGATCTATTTGCTTTTGGCTTTGGCTTTTTTGCTTTTGCCAGCGCCATCGGAGGCGATCGCCACTTCTACAACACCCGACGAGGCCTGCAAATGGGCTTCCAAAAACCACAGTCGCTTATCAATATCGCGAGACACTTCGGTAAACAGATCGGCGGTGTCTGCATCCCCTAGCTCATCGGTGGCGGCAATGCCATCGCGGACAATTTTGCCGTAGATGCCATAGCGATCGGCTAAGGCGACGACGTGGTCTTTGCCATCGAGGATATCAAAGGGATATTCAGGTAAGTCTGACTCTGTAGCCGCGACCCGAGCCGTGCCCAGGGCCAACCCACCCAACGCCGTGACGCGCTCGGCGATCATATCGACAAACTCTTCTAGCTCAGACGCCATCTCGTCAAACAACTCGTGGAGCTGATAGAAATTCAGCCCTTTTACGTTCCAGTGGGCCTGCTTGACCTGGGTTTTGAGGTCGAGCGTTGAAGCCAGCGCTTGATTCAAAATTGCGATGACATTCACCCGCACATCCGAGGGAATATCGATGCGGGTGGAATAGAGGGGTTGATGACCGTTGCTGCTCATAGTGCCTGCATCCTTACAGAAGACTCAGATATTCACCTTATATGAAACTCACGGGAAGCGGCCATTAAATTCTAGCCCGAAAACCCAAAACCGTCGGGCCAGCTAACCTGGCCCGACGGCGTGATCAGGGTGAGGGCGCGACAAGCCTCACGTCGGAGGCTTGAATTTACTTTCCTACGAATCCCAGATTAATTCCCATCAGTCCCGTTTGCGGTAAGGGCGCACAGAAGTGCGCCCTTACCCAAGAATGCCAGGTTATTCAATCCATGATTCTAAGCCGGGATTCTACGCTAGGAGCGCGATCGCCCGCTGGGTCATGACCTCGGCTGTGATGCCGTTAAAGTGCAGCAGTTCGCCTGCGGTGGCGGTGGTTTCACCCCGCTTCCAGGAAACGGTGTCGCGTTTGCAGGTGGCCCGCAGCATGATCGGTTCGAGCATGGCGCTGGCTCCGCCGATCACCCCGATCAAGGCATCGCCGCCAAACAGGGCGTCAAAACCAGCATCGCTGAGAAAGTCGCCATCGGACAGCGAGCAGCTTGCCCAGGCGACATCGCTGGGGCGATAGAGGCGACGGGGGCTAATCACCGACACAATCCGGACGCCGATGCCTTGGGCTTGGAGTGCGGCCGCTGCTTCAAACACCGGGCCAAGGGCCATGTCGCCCACAACGGCAAAGGTTACTTTTTGGCTGCCTTCGCTGTCAGTTAAGGCGATCGCCCCATCCCGCAGCGCCTGGCGGGTTTGCTCAAAGGTCGTGCGAATCGGCAGCGGCGACTTGCTGGCGGTAATCACCACCCCTTTGTTTTGGGTCGATAGCGCCCACTCATAGCAGGCCTGAACGCTGTTGGCATCGGGTGGAAACAGCGGAAAGACGTTGCCGTTGCGCATCATTGCCGCAAAATAGGACTCGATTTCGGGGCGCTGGTGCGTCCAGCCGTTGCGCCCTTGCTCTAAAGCTCCCGCCGTAAACAGGGTGATGGTCGAGGGCGTCGGGCGGCGCAGCTCGGCCATGGCCTGGGTCACGGTTTGCCAGATCGGCAGGCCGTTGATCGCAAAAGATTCATAGGAACACCACAGGCTGCGGCAGCCCATCAG
>DATNOW010000500.1:0-4527 GCA_036703515.1 Chroococcidiopsis sp. | reverse complement strand
GCTAAATCTAAGGCCGCTTGCGCCTTGTGATTGCCCCGTTCGGCCAATTCTTGGAGACGGGCTTTGCGGGCAGAGACGACCGACATCTCCGACATGGAAAATAGGCCATTGGCCACGATCAGCAGCACCACAATGAAAATTTCGAAAGTCATGGAAGTTGCCCGTCTGGGCTAGGTTACGAGGAGAGTGAAACGGCAATGGGCGGAACGAACCAGCAGGCTAGGCGATTAGTCTGGAGCATTTAGGCTTACGCGATTAGTCTACAGTCTATAGTCCTGCGGCAGCTTAGCGGCCCTGAGCGCCAACCTTCTAGAATAGTAACGATAGCTTAAAACTTCTGAAATACTGGGCTGTTCTGCCTTCGTTCTCGTTTCCTTACGGCGTCTCCAAAGCCTATGTCATTCTCTTCTATCGTGCGTGCATTGGGGCGATCGCCTCTGACAACTGAGCTACAAACCAAGCTGGCCCAGCAGGGATCGCTCAAGCTGACGGGGGCCTCTCGCCTGCCCAAGGGGCTGGTGACCTCGGCCCTGGCCCAGAGTCAGCAGCAGCCCCTGCTGGTGATTACCGCCACCCTAGAGGACGCAGGACGCTGGACGGCGCAGCTAGAGGCCATGGGATGGCAGACGGTGCATTTTTACCCGACCTCGGAGGCCTCACCCTACGAACCGTTTGACCCAGAGTCGGAGATGACTTGGGGGCAGCTTCAGGTCTTGGCCGATCTGCTGGGGTTGAGCCATCGCGGCCAGGAGGCGATCGCCAACCCCAGCAATCTCCAGTCTTCGTCCAATGCCCTGGCGATCGTCACCACCGAGCGCGCCCTACAGCCCCATCTGCCGCCGGTTGAGGCCTTTCGTCCCTATTGCGTCAGCCTCAGCAAGGGAGCCGAAATCAACCTCGAAACCCTCAGCCAGCAGTTGACCAACCTGGGCTACGAGCGGGTGTCGCTGGTAGAAACCGAGGGGCAGTGGAGCCGACGGGGCGACATCATCGATGTCTTTCCGGTGGCTTCAGAGCTGCCGGTGCGCCTTGAGCTGTTTGGCGATGAGCTCGATCAAATCCGTGAGTTTGACCCGGCTACCCAGCGATCGCTCGATAGCATCACCCAGCTAATTTTGACGGCCACGAGCTTTAGCACCCTGATTATGGGCGGGCTGAAGCAAGCACCCGCCGCCGTGCAGGAGGCGATCGCCGCCTACCTATCGCCTGAAGAACAAGAAAAATGGCAAGACGGGCAAGCGCCCGAAGGCATGCGCCGGTTTCTGGGGCTGGCCTTTGATACCCCCGCTTCGCTGCTCGACTACCTGCCCGCGACCACCCTAGTGGCCATCGATGAACCCGAACAGTGCCGCGGTCATGGCGATCGCTGGGTCGATCACGCCAACGAGCACTGGCAGGAAGTTGTCCAGGGCGAAGTTGCCCAGGGCGAATCCGGCACGTCCCGCCCCCCCCTGCCCAAAATCCATCGCTCCTTTGCCGACACCCTGGCCGCCACCGAGCGCTTTCAGCATCTGCATCTGTCGGAACTGGCCGAAGAAGGCAGCGGCCTCAACCTGGCCAGCCGCCCCTTTCCCGCCACCCCCCACCAGTTTGCCAAACTAGCCGAAACCATTCGCCAAGAACGCGATCGCAGCTTTTCGGTCTGGCTGATTTCGGCCCAGCCGTCGCGCTCCGTGTCGCTGCTGCAAGAACACGACTGCCCCGCCCAGTTTGTCCCCAACCCGCGCGACTACCTGGCGATCGACAAACTGCAAAGCCAGAAAACCCCCGTTGCCGTCAAATATTCAGGGCTGGCCGAGCTAGAAGGCTTTGTCTTGCCCACCTTCCGCCTGGCCGTCGTCACCGATCGCGAGTTTTTTGGGCAGCATTCCCTCGCCACTCCCAGCTACGTCCGCAAACGTCGCCGCGCCGCCTCCAAACAGGTCGATCCCAACAAGCTCCAGCCGGGAGATTTTGTTGTCCATCGCAACCACGGCGTCGGCCGCTTCCTCAAGCTAGAAAGCCTCAGCATCAACAGCGAAACCCGCGAATACTTAGTTTTGCAGTATGCCGATGGGCTGCTGCGGGTGGCCGCCGATCAGCTCAATGCCCTATCGCGATTTCGCGGCGTGGGCGAAGGCACCCCCGAACTCAATAAAATGACGGGCAAAGCCTGGGAAAAAACCAAGAGCAAGGTGCGCAAAGCCGTCAAAAAGGTGGCATTTGACCTGCTCCAACTCTACGCCCAGCGCGCCCAGCAGCAGGGTTTTGCCTTCCCCCTCGACACGCCGTGGCAAGAGGAAATGGAAGACTCCTTCCCCTACCAGCCCACTCCCGACCAGCTCAAGGCGGTGCAAGACGTCAAGCGCGACATGGAAAATCCGCGCCCGATGGATCGGCTGGTCTGCGGCGATGTCGGCTTTGGCAAAACCGAAGTGGCGATTCGCGCCATCTTCAAAGCCGTCACCTCCGGGAAGCAGGTGGCCCTGCTGGCCCCTACCACCATCCTCACCCAGCAGCACTACCACACCCTCAAGGAGCGCTTTGCCCCCTATCCCGTGCAGGTGGGGCTGCTCAACCGATTTCGCACCGCCGAGGAACGCAAGGAAATCTTGCAGCGGCTGGCGACAGGTGAGCTCGATATTGTCGTCGGCACCCACCAGCTTTTAGGCAAAGGCGTGCAGTTTCGCGAACTGGGGATGCTGGTAATCGACGAAGAGCAGCGGTTTGGCGTCAACCAAAAGGAAAAAATCAAAGCCCTCAAAACCCAGGTAGACGTGCTCACCCTGACCGCCACGCCGATCCCCCGGACGCTGTATATGGCCCTGTCGGGGGTGCGCGAGATGAGCCTGATCACCACGCCGCCGCCTTCCCGCCGCCCGATCAAAACCCATCTATCGCCCCACGATCCCGAAATGATCCGCACGGCCATTCGCCAAGAGCTCGACCGGGGCGGGCAGGTGTTTTATGTGGTGCCCCGCGTCGAGGGGATTGAGGAAATCGCAGGCAAACTGCGCGATATGGTGCCCAGCGCCCGAATTGCGATCGCCCACGGGCAGATGCAAGAGGGTGAACTCGAAGCCACCATGCTGACCTTTAGCAACGGCGACGCCGAAATTCTAGTCTGCACCACGATCATCGAGTCGGGTCTGGATATTCCCCGCGTCAATACGATTGTGGTCGAAGATGCCCAAAAATTTGGCTTGTCGCAGCTCTACCAACTGCGCGGCCGAGTAGGGCGGGCCGGCATTCAAGCCCACGCCTGGCTGTTTTATCCCAAGCAGTCGCAGCTCACCGATGCCGCCCGGCAGCGCCTGCGAGCCATCCAAGAGTTTACCCATCTGGGCTCGGGCTATCAGTTAGCCATGCGCGATATGGAAATTCGCGGCGTCGGCAACCTGCTGGGGGCCGAGCAGTCGGGGCAGATGGACGCCATCGGCTTTGATCTGTACATGGAAATGTTGGAAGAAGCCCTGCGCGAAATTCGCGGCCAGGAAATTCCCAAGGTGGACGACACCCAGATCGACCTCAACCTGACAGCCTTCATTCCCGCCGACTACATCCCCGACCTCGACCAAAAGATGAGCGCCTACCGGGCGATCGCCTCAGCCCAGTCAAAACCCGAAATCACCCAAATCGCCGCCGACTGGAGCGATCGCTACGGGGCCATTCCCATCCCGGCCCTGCAATTAATTCGCATCGTCGAACTCAAACAAATCGCCAAATCCCTTGGGTTTGCCCACATCAAACCCGACGGCAAACAGCACGTCGTCCTCGAAACCCCGATGGAGGAGCCCGCCTGGAACTTGCTCAAAGAAAACCTGCCCGAACACCTGCGCACCCGCTTTGTCTACACCCCCGGCAAAGTCACCGTGCGCGGTCTTGGCACCCTCAAACCCGACCAGCAGCTGGAAAATCTGATCAACTGGCTCGGGCGCATGCAGGGGGCCATCCCCGACTCGCTGCGCGTGGCAGCGCCACTCTAGCAATTAAACAGGGGCGATCTAGCAGGGACGATCCAGCAGAACCGAATCTAGCAGGAATGCTTAAAGATCAATAGCTAGACTAGCCCTCGCGCCGATACTGGTCGAGCAGCGTCGGCAGGTGATCATACCCATCGACGCCAATCACCCGAATAATCTGCGATCGCTGCTCATTCAGCAGCGCTTGAAACGACGTTTCCCCCAGTTGCCCCTGCAAAATAGTCAGTAGCCCGGCCGGCTGTCGCCATTGGGTTGAGCCGATTTGCCAGAGCAGATACATACTCATGCCGCTGGTGGCGATCGCCATCCCCTGGGCCTCTAGCCGATAGTGGGCCTCCGCCAGATAGGCCAAGTTCAGCCCTTGCAGATACAAATCTCCCGAAAACTGAGCCGCCCGAATGCCATCTTCGAGATGGGCGATCGCCTGACTCGACTGCCCCAGCACCACCTCAGCAATGCCCAAACTGCTCAGACACAGCGCTTGGCTTTGGCGATCGCCCTGCCGCTCTGATAGCTGTAAACCCTGCTGCAAATAGCCGATCGCCGTTTCGTAGACCTCTGGCTC
>DATNOW010000499.1:0-17781 GCA_036703515.1 Chroococcidiopsis sp. | reverse complement strand
ATTATCCAAAATCTGATCGAGATCAAGACCTTGGTGAATCTGTTGGGCGATCGCCGAGAGCTTACGCAGAAGCCTCTCGGTTACAGTCGCAGGGATCGAGGGTGAATTGGAGCGCATCTTAAACCCGTGAGAATGTATTTTTTGTCACCTCATATAACCAGAGTTCCATGAAAGCTCAACGGCTGAAACAGCGGTTCTTAAATCGATACAACTCACACCCCATAAGAGAATTGCCCCCCTCTATACCTTTTATCTCCATAAACCAGCCCACCCAGCAGGTTCACTCCACCAGATAACCCACCTCTCAACGTAACCCGGTAGACCCGACCCATTCAGGCCATATCAAACCTCCGAGAGACTACATAGCCCCCAACACTGTCAAGGGTGGGATTGCGGACACCAGCGGAATTCTGCTCGACCGCTGCCGCGTCCGCGACATCTTAAAAGATTATTTTTCTGGATTTAGCGCTTTTTTAGGCTGATTTTCGCCAAATCAGCTAAGTTTTGCCAAATTTCAACCCCCTGCGCTAACTGTCCCTAGCCAACCTTCTGCTGGCGAGATAGGGCTATAATCATCTGACTAAAGTAAACTTAACCGTATATTTACAACATTTCTTATGATTAAATTAATTATTTCTTCAAATTGCTAGCGATAAACCATAAATGCATATAGCCTGGCTTGGGAAAAAATCGCCGTTTTGTGGCAACGTAACCTACGGTCGAGAAGTGACCAACGCACTCCTCGATCGGGGGCATCACGTCAGCTTCCTCCACTTCGCCCAAGAGGAAGAGGCGATCGCCGATCGATCCGCCGACCTTCAAGAAGTCTCTATTCCATTCCTGTATAAATCGCAGATCTACACCATCCCCTCACCCAAATCGAGCAAAGTTCTCTCTCAATCGCTGCGGCAGCTTAAGCCCGATTTGGTTCACGCCTCGCTCACCCTGTCGCCCCTTGATTTCGTCCTGCCCGAGATCTGCGAAGAGCTAAATATCCCGCTGATCGCGACATTCCATCCCCCCTTCGACCGCAAGCGTCGTAACCTGACATCGGGCACCCAACACCTGATGTATCAGCTCTACGCGCCGTTTTTAGCCAACTACGACCGGGTGATTGTGTTCTCCCAGATCCAGCGCGACCTGCTGGTGCGCCTTGGGGTGCCCCCCAGCCATGTTGGCATCATCCCCAATGGCGTTGACGTAGACCGCTATTCTCCCGGCACCTCCAAATTTCGCAGCGAAATCAACGCCCGCCATGTCTTCGTCTATCAAGGGCGGATCGCCCCCGAAAAAAATGTCGAAGCGCTGCTCAAAGCCTGGAAAGTCTCTGAAATGGGCGAAGACAGCAAGCTAATTATGGTCGGCAACGGCCCCCTGCTCCCGACCCTATCGGCCTTTTACGGCGAAGAATATGGCGTCGAGTGGCTGGGCTTTGTCGCCAACGAAGAGCAGCGCATTGACATTCTGCGCGGCTCCGATGTGTTTATCCTGCCGTCTTTGGTCGAGGGGCTATCGCTCTCGTTATTAGAGGCGATGGCCTGCGGTGTCGCCTGTATTGCCACCGATGCCGGAGCCGATGGTGAAGTGCTCGACACCTCCGCTGGGGTTGTACTCAATACTCAAGGGGTCGCCACCCAGCTCAAAACCCTGCTGCCGCTCTGCCGCGACCATCCCGAATTTACCGCCATGCTAGGGCACAAAGCCCGACAGCGCGTGCTCGATCGCTATACCCTCAGCCGCAACATCACCCGCCTCGAAGACCTCTACCGACAGGTGTTGGCCGAACGACAGCTCTACGCGGGGCGCTTAGCGTAAGCCAACTGTCCTCGAGCAGAGCACTTTAAACAGATCGCTTTGAGCAGATAAAAAAGACCCCCGGACTGCGAGGGTCTTTTTTGCTGTTTCTGTGCTGCTATTTCTGCGCTATTTAAGCTTGGTCAAATCGCTGTTCTAGCGCGACACGGGGCAACCCCACGCTACGACACAATTTGTCGGGCAATCCCTTCTACCACCTTGGTCAGCGGATTATCAGGATATTTAATCGAAAAAATGCCGCTGCTGGCCAGCACCATCATCTCATCGGAGTGCGGCAACACGCCCGCCACCGGAGCGCCATAGGTTTCTTCGACCCGCCGCTTGAGTTGGGCGAAATCAAACACCGTCGGGGCTTTATTGACCACCATAAGCAGTTTTGGAACTTCTAATTTACGCGCCACATCCACCGTAACGGCAGTCCCTTGATAGTCTTGCTGGTCAGGCCGCAAGATCAGCACCAGCACATCCGAAATCGTGATAGAAAGCAGCGTTTCTTCGTTTAGTCCGGGGTGCGTATCAATAAATAAGTAATCTAGATCGAGGGTCTCTACCAAATCTTGAAAGCCCTCGTTCAGCAAACCAACGTCGTAGCCTTCTCGCAGAACACGGGCAATCTCTCCGGCTTTGACGCTAGAGGGCACTAAAAAAATCTTACTGCGAGGAGCAACGTTACCTTCGAGCACCGAGGTGACGTCATAGGCTACTTCGCTGATTGTGCGGCGACCCCAGAGATAGTCGTTGAGGGAGCGATCGATACTGTCTTCGTCGAATCCAAACAGTACGTGAATTCCGGGCGATTGGATATCTGTATCAACAATGCCTACTCGATTGCCAAAGCGAGCAACAATTGCGGCCAAGTTTGCGGTCGAGTTTGATTTCCCTGTTCCCCCCCGATAGGAATGAACGGAAACAATTTTGGGCATGGTGTACCTCTGACGGCGAAAACAATTACGGAATACTCAAGCTTTTTTGCATGAGAGGATGACACTCTCATCCATGTGGGCATTTTTACGGATAGGCACTACTCATTTTGTACGTCAGTAGGATATAAAAGATACCCCAATGCTCCAAAAAAAGCGGCTTGCCCGTGCCACGAAGGGGACATAAACACACTAGGAACAACCTTTCAAGCGTCTGTTTACCCTCCGTATGGAGTTTGCTAACGTGGGTGAGTCAAATGGGCATCAAACTCACGGCCAATCTGCTGCCAGATACTGCCAGATACTTAATCAAACCACATCTGCGGATACTACTAACATGTCTCTTGCACAAAACCAAGCTCAACAAAATCGCCCAGCCATTTGGGTAAATGTTCCCGATAGTAAGTGGAACGACTGGCAGTGGCAGCTCAGTAATCGACTCAACTCCGCTAACGAGTTAGCAGAGATTATTAATTTAACAGATGAAGAACTGCATGGATTGAACGCGAGCGATAAGTTTCGAGTAGATATTACGCCCTATTTTGCCAGTTTAATGGATCCCAACGATCCATACTGCCCGATTCGTCGTCAGGTTATCCCCCTGGGTCGAGAGCTAGCCGCATTTGAGGGGATGCAGGTTGACAGCTTGGCCGAAGACGCCCACAGCCCAGTGCCCGGATTAGTCCACCGCTACCCAGATCGGGTGTTAATGCTGGTGACGATGCACTGCGCCAGCTATTGCCGCTATTGTACGCGCAGTCGCATGGTCGGGGACCTCGACAACACGTTTAAGAAAAGCGATTTAGAATTGCAGCTCGACTACCTCCGGCGCACCCCCCAGATCCGAGACGTGCTGCTGAGTGGCGGCGATCCCCTGACGCTGTCGCCGATTTTATTGGACTATGTGCTGTCGAGCTTGCGGGCGATCGAGCACATCGAAATCATTCGGATTGGCAGCCGTGTGCCGGTGTTTCTTCCCCAGCGCATCACCGATGACCTCTGCACCATGCTGAGCCAGTACCACCCCCTGTGGATGAATATCCACATCAACCACCCTAAGGAAATAACGCCAGAACTAAGCCAGGCTTTGGCAAAACTAGCCAATGCCGGTATTCCGCTTGGCAATCAGAGTGTGCTGCTAGCGGGGATCAACGATAGTGTTGAAATTCAGCGCACCTTGATGCACCAGTTAGTGCGCAATCGGGTGCGTCCCTATTATCTCTATCAGTGTGATTTGGTGAAGGGGGCTGGGCATTTCCGTACCTCGGTGGCGAAGGGAATCGAAATTATTGAGGGTCTACGGGGACACACCAGTGGCTATGCGGTTCCTACCTACGTGGTCGATGCGCCTGGGGGAGGAGGCAAGGTGCCGGTGCAGCCGCAATACCTCATCAGCCAAGGTTCTAATAAGGTCGTGCTGCGCAACTATGAGGGCTATGTCGTGGTCTATCATGAGCCAGAAAACTATAATCCCCATGCGATTGAGGCCCAGCTTAAAAATACGCCGGAGCCTAAAATGCCAGGGTTAGGAGTTTCGGGGCTGCTCCAGGGGCAAGCCAGCGCGATCAAGCCCGAAGGGTTTGATGCCCACCATCAGTCTGGTCACCGTCCATAGTCGTCGTTTCTGCAAGCACCCAGCGCCCTGATAACGCCCTGATAACGCCCTGACAGCATCATGACAGCTACAAATTTCTACCAAAAAGCGTCGGAACACCTCAGGCAGGGGCAGCACGAGGAGGCGATCGCCCTCTTCCAGCAATGTCTAGAGCACGATCCTCAGGATCAGCGGGCCGCCCTGTCGTTGGGGTTAGCGCTGTTGCTCAGCGGCGAGGCGGACGAGGCCCTATCGGTGTGGTTGTCGGCGGTGATGCAGGCGGAGGAGATCGGCGAGGCGGCTAGTGCTCAACTAATCACCCAACTGATTGATCAACTGCTGCAAGCGGCAAAGCAGCAAACAGAGCCGTTCCAACAGGAACAGCTCTATCGCGTCATCTTAGAGTTTGACCCCAACCATGCGATCGCCTGCCAGGCATTGGCAGATTTGCTGGTCAAGCGAGAAGCCCTAGATGAAGCGCTGAGTTGCTATCAGCATTTAGTCACGCTCCAGCCTGACCATATACCCACGCACCACAAGCTCAGCGTTTTGCTGGAATATTACAACCGTATAGAGGAGGCGATCGCCTGCCAAGAGCGCATTATTGCCATCGATCCTGGCAATATTCCAGCCCACTACAACATCGTTGTGCTGTTAGAAAGACAGGGACGACTTGAGGATGGCATTGCCTACTATCGAACGCTGCTCACCCTTGAGCCTCACAGCAGCCGCGCCCACAGCTATTTGGGCCTGTTGCTCCACAGGCAAGGAGCACTGGAGGAAGCCCTGCCCTACCACCAGAAAGCGCTAGCGTTAGACCCCAAGAATCCAGAGGCCCACATCAACTACGGGATTTGGCTTTTACAGCAGGGCAAGTTGGTAGAAGGCTTAGCCGAGTTTGAGTGGCGCGATCGCGATCCAGACTTAGCCCCCCGCAGCTTTCCCTATCCCCGCTGGGATGGCTCCACCTTAGCGGGCAAAACTATCTTGATCCACAGCCACTACGGGTTTGGCGATACGATCCAGTTCATTCGCTTTGTGCCGCAGGTGAAGCAGCTAGGAGCCACGGTGATAATGCTCTGTCAACCCGCAGTATTTCGCCTATTACAGGGCTTTACGGGGATCGATTCCCTGGTTGCGGATCGGGGTGCCGAAACCGACCTGAGCGGGGTTGATGGGGGTATCGATATCTATGTGGAACTGATGAGCCTGCCACACCTATTGGGCACAACGCTGGAAACACTCCCCTCGTCCCCCTACCTTAAGGCACCAGTTCCCCAAACCCCAATCACACCCGAGAGAACGACCCAGAAGATTGCGACCCAGAAGATTACTAGTCCAAACGCAGCATTGCCGGAGTGGGAACCCCCACTCATGTTGACGGCTTGCCCGTCTACATTCAACATTGGCATGGTGTGGGGGGGCAACCCTAGCTATCCCTACAACCGTACCCGCTCCTGTTCGTTGCGCCTATTTCTGCCGTTGCTGAGCGTACCGGGTACGACCTTTCACAGTCTGCAAAAGGGAGAGCCTGCTGACGAGCTAACCCGATTTCCCGAAGCGGCAGGCATTCATGACTGGGGCAGCCCGTTGCGCGACTTTGCCGACACCGCCGCCGCGATCGCCCAACTCGATTTGGTGATCACCACCGATACAGCGGTGGCACACTTAGCCGGTGCCCTGGGCCAACCCACCTGGGTACTGTTGTCCTATGTTCCCGACTGGCGGTGGTTCCTTAAGCGCACCGATAGCCCTTGGTATCAAGGGATGCGGCTGTTTCGCCAGCCCCAACCCAATGACTGGGATAGCGTTTTTCAACAGGTGGTTGCCGCGCTGCGTCAACGGGTACAGGATCGGCAGGCGCAGGGATGACCGGATAGGCAACTGGAGGCTCGACTGGATAGGCAAACCCGATGAGTAATGCAACCGAGGGCATAGGGAACAAATCTGGGGATCACTCTACAGCATGGAATCATCTGTGGCTGGAGGCGATCGCCGCTCTTAGCGATGCCGACTATGGCACCGCCAGCGATCGCTTCCAGCGCTGTCTGACCCTCCGCCCCGATCACTTCCCCAGCTACGGCTATCTGGGGCTGGCGCTGCTGTTGCAGGGGGATGAGGTCGACGCTCAAGCCGTCTGGTTTACAGCATTGTCGGAACTGGCCGACGAGACTGAAGCAGAGGGCGCGACAGCAGCCAAAACAGCAGCCGTCAGCCTAGAGGAGCGCACCGCTGAACTGATCGCCATCCTCGAGCAGGCCCTCCCACAGCACACCGCAGCCGAGCAGCGGGAACGCCTGCTGGGCCAGATGTTAGCCTTTGACCCGACTTTGAGCCGCGCCTGTAGCCAGTTGGCTCAGCTCTATATAGAGCAAGAGCGCTGGCAGGAGGCGATCGCCTGCTATCAGCACTTGGCCGAGCTCACCCCTGATGATCCGGCGGTGTTTAACAATTTGGGCGTGTTGTTTGACTACCAGTCTGATTTTGACCAGGCGATCGCCTGCTATCAGCGGGTGCTGGTGATTGATCCCGAGCAGCAGGCAGCGCTTTACAACCTCGCTCAAGCGTTGGAGCAGCAGGGTCGTCTAGCCGAGGCGATCGCCTGCTATGACCGCATTCTCACCCTCAACCCCAGCCACCGCGAAGCGCAGTTTAATCAGGCGATTTTACTCGATCGGCTGGGGCAGCTCGAACCGGCGATCGCCGCTTACCAGCGGGTGCTGAGCCTTGATCCCCAGCAGTCCACAGCATTGGCCAACCTGGGCATTTTGTGGGATCGGTGCGGCCAGGGGGATGAGGCGATCGCCTGCTATCGGCAGCTAATAGAACTAGAGCCGCGATCGCCCAAGGCCCACTACTACTTAGGCTATATGCTCAGCCAGCGGGGCGAATTTGAGAGCGCCATCGCCCACTGCCAGCAAGCCCTGGCGATCGCCCCCGACAACCCCGAGTGCTACAAATATCTAGGCTATGCCTACAGCCAGCAAAACGACTTGGCCCAAGCCACCCACTGGTATCGGCAGGCCCTAGCGCGATCGCCCGAGCAACCCGACGCCCACTGGAACTATGCCCTAGCCCTGCTGCACCAGGGCGACTATGCCACGGGTTTTGCCGAATATGAATGGCGGCACCAGATGCCCGACATTGCCCCACCCACCTTTGCCCAACCGCGTTGGGATGGCTCTGACCTGACCGGCCAGACGATTTTGCTACAGGCCGAGCAGGGACTAGGCGATGCCATCCAGTTTATTCGCTACGCGCCGCTGGTGGCCCAGTATGGCGGGCGCGTGGTGGTGCGCTGCTACCAGTCCCTAGCTCGACTGCTGACCACCGTCCCCGGTGTAGACGCGATCGCCCCCCTTGAAACCGCACCCCCCGACGACTTTGACGTATTCATTCACTTGCTTAGCCTGCCGCACCTGCTGGGCACGACCCTAGAGACCATCCCCACCCCTATTCCCTACGTGTCAGCCCCTACGGTTTCAAGCGTAACCCTGCCACCCCGCTCAGATGCAGAAAGGCTGCGCATTGGCATTGTTTGGGCCGGGGGCGCATTTTATCAAGCCAACCGCGCCCGCTCCTGCTCACTGAGTCACTTCCGCCCGTTGCTCGACAGTCCTGGCGTCACCCTCTACAGCTTACAAAAGGGCGAGCCCGCATCCCAACTCCAGGGCCCAGCGGGGGCAGGCATTCACGACCTCGGGCCGATGCTGCACGACCTAGCCGATACCGCCGCGGCGATCGCCCAGCTCGATTTGGTAATCACCGTCGATACCTCCGTTGCCCATCTAGCCGGGGCCCTGGGGCATCCGGTCTGGGTGCTGCTGCCCTATGTGTCTGACTGGCGCTGGCTAACCGAGCGCTGCGATAGCCCTTGGTATCCAGGGATGCGGCTGTTTCGCCAGTCTCGCCCCGGCGACTGGGAAGGGCTGTTTCAGCAGGTCAAATCGGCGTTGTAACCCACAACAAATGACTCAAAATAGCTTCAAATAGCCTCAAATAGCTTCCAGGCCGCCGCGCCTTAAGATGGGCCTTCATCTAAATAGCGCTGCCACATGCCTTCATAGGCCGCCTCCACCTGGCGGGTAAACTGTTTGGCATTCCACAGCGGCGCAGTTTGCCGCCCCTGCCGCAGTTTCCAGCTCACCTGCTGACGCAGCAGCGGGTCGCTCCCTAGCCGCACCCCCCATTCGATATACTCCTCTGGGCTGTGGGCAATGCCCTCGGTAATGCCCGCGTTGAGCATCATCCCGTAGCTGTTGCGGCTGGCAAACTGCCGCCCCACCTGGGTGACAATGGGGATGCCCATCCACAGGGTTTCAAGGGTCGTCGTGGCCCCGTTGTAGGGATAAGTGTCAAGCACCACATCGGCGATCGCCAGATTGGCGCGATGGGCAAACTCGGTCGCTTCTCTGGGCAAAAACCGGAGGCGATCGCGGTCTACCCCCTCTTCGTCGGCAATTTGGTAAAACAGCGCTTGAATCGCCTGTTCATCGCCGGCCCCCTTCAGCAAAAAGTAGCTGTTGGGCACCTGCCGCACAATGTTTATCTGCCTGCGCACCGTATCGGGATGGCGCTTGTAGGCAAACTGGGCGCTGAGGTAAATCACCGCATCAGCAGGAATGCCCAACTGCTCGCGCCGCAGCGTTGGCGTGCTGACTTCAAACCCATCCACGGCAATATAGGTTTGGGGCAGCCGCCACAGCCGCTCGGCATAGTAGCGGTCAGCATCGGGCGGCACCACATAGTTATCCACTAAAAAGTAATCGATCGCCGGTAGCCCCGAAGCATCTAGCCCCAGCCAGGTCACCTGCACCGGAGCCGGCTTCAGCGCCATCACCCCGCAGGTGTAATCGGAGGTGATGCTGTCGAGATCCACCAAAATGTCAATTTCATCGTCGCGGATGGCCTTGGCAATCCCCAAGACATCCCCCTCAAAACAGCAAGCCGCCGTGGCCTTATCGGCAAACCACATTTTAGAAAAGGCATCAACTTGGGACTGCTGGTTAAAGTAGGCATACACCTCAAAGCGATCGCGATCGTAATATTCAAACAGCCAGCGCGACAGCCAGCCAACCGAATGCATCCGCATAAACTTAGAAATGTAGCCAATACGCAGCTTCGAGCGTGGGCTAGTGCGCACCAGCGGCGTGTCTGGATAGGGCTGATAGCCTGCATCCGAACGTTCCATTAAGGCCCGCAGGCTGATCTGATAGGTTTGGGCCATGCGATTTTGCAGCGATCGCGTCTCGGCCGGTGCATCTGTCAGATAGGGATAAAAAAACATCGACGTGCACAGCACCGACGCATCAAGAAAGCAGCTGGGCTCCTGTTCAAATTCAGCAAACAAATCCTCCAGCAAGGCACTCTGCGCCTGCAAAGCGACATTGGCCTCGTCCCAACGCCCCCCCGTACTCATCAACCCGCGCAGCAGCACCGCATTGCCAATCACACGCTGCACCAGCGTCTGGCAGCGCTCTAAGTAGCGCCGGGCAGTGGCAATCCCTTCCTCGTAGCGTTGCTCATCTTGGTAATAGCAGCTCAGCCGCGACAAGGCTTCTAAATGGTCTGGATCGGCCTGCAAACACAAATTGGCATAAATTATTCCAAGGCGGGTGTTGCCCTGTAGCCTGACGATAGTGTTGGCAGCCACAAACAGGCTATTGGCCCAGGCTTGGCGATCGGTGGCCCAGACTAACCCAGCCTCAATCAAAGCGGGCAGGGCCGGGTGCAGCGGTATCGTCGTGAGCAAGGTTTGCAGCGTTGCCCACAGGCGATCGCCATCCACTAAAACACCGTCTTCATCCGTAAGCTCTTCATCCGTAAGCTTTTCATCCGTAAGCAAAGCCTGGAGATCGGCCAAGGCCGTGTCATCGACACGACCGAGAGGGACGGATAAATCCAGCAGACCCAGCAAATTATCGAGGTCGGCCGGGTCTACCTCACGGCCGCATTGGCGAATCTGCCAAGCCAGTTCATACTGCTCCGCCGCGACAAAGCGGTCGGCGGCCTCCGCCAACACCTGCCGCAGTTCAGCCAATCCCGCTGCAACCTGCTCAGGTTCTCCATCCGAGAGGGCGATCGCCCAGACAAACTGAGCCTCAGCATCCTCCCCTTGCAGCACATACATCAGCCCCAGCAGCCAACAATAGCGCTGCACATCGGGATCAGCCTCTAACAACTGCTGATAAATAGCAGCCGCTTGACCATACTCTTGTTGGGCAACCAAACGTTCGGCCTGTTGCTCAAGGCTAGACAAAGGAGACGACGAAACAGAAGAAGCGGTTGGCGAAGTCACGTCACAAAGGAGGAAATTCTAGGGTGGGAACTGAGTGGAAACTCGGCGATCGCGCAGGATAGCGAAGTGTCTTGGGGTAGACCAGACGATCTCCATAAAACAAAAGCTATCAGGGAATCTATGGATTCACCCGATAGCTTAATAAGTGGATATGGTTATGCACGAGTAACCTCTTGAATCGTGAAGAATAGGAATCGAGAAACTCAAGCCTGGAGCTGTGGAAATTTCCTAGCCTTCACGTTATCAAGTACTACTAGCAAGCGGTACCAGAGATGGTGTTTGTATTTTCGCAAAGGATGGCGAGGGCGGTTGCGGTGCCGTCAGAACCAGTACCAATAAACACCTTACCCGCGTAAGCCTTCAGGGTGCCAGTGGGAGTTGCGACGGTGAGAGCACTACCAGTCGTACCAGAACCACCAGGAGTGGAAGAATAGGTGTAGTTCTTGGTGTTGGAAATACCCAACTCTAGGTTACCGAGGGTACCAAAGGTGCTCTTTTCCAAGTAGTAAGCTTGCTGACCACGGTTGATAGAACCCACGTAGGTTTGGGCTTCCGACTGACGAGCTTTGTTAGCTTGGTTGAGGAAAGAGGGTAGAGCAATTGCAGAGAGAATACCGATGATGATGATAACCACCAACAGTTCAATCAAGGTGAAACCCTGATCGCCTTTCTTCTGCATGAGGTGCTGGAGGAATTTTGCTTTGAGTTCGGTCTTCATGGGATGTTACTCCTTGGGTTGCGGGATACTGGATTTCTAACTCCTGGATATAACTTGCCCATGTCTGGAAAGTTTTATATCACCCCCCCACTGAAAAAAATTTTGAGGGCGTGGGTGATACATCCAATTCTGACCACAATCAGCGCCGCTGAAGCGATGCCGCTGGCTAGAGCGCTCGTGACCCGGTTTCACGACCCAGTTTCACGACCCAGTTTCACGACCCGGTTTCACGGCACAATTTCACTTCAGCGCCCGCTGCGTTCGAGCATGACGTAGAGAAACACCTCAAGCCGACCGAGCAGTTGTTTGACTTGCTTGAAGGCATCGGCAGCAGCGCGAGGAGTCAAGGTGGCGGCATGAACCGGGTGAATGGTGCGGAAGCGATCGCTCAACACGCTCACCGGCTGAGGCCCCTCCCAAAGAGGCAGCAGACAGGCCGCGATCGCGCTTTCTAGCATGACCGGGGCCAGCGCTGGCAAATCAAAATAGCGGCTGATTTCGAACGGCTGCCCTAGCTCAATGCACTCCAACAGGTCTTGTTTCGACTGGTCATGGCAGAGTTGAGGATGCAGTATGGCTTTAACCTGTAGCCAGTCGTCGTCAGTCCACTGATCGCTGGCAATGCCGTCGGCTTGACCCGGCAGCGTACACCACCAGTCGAGCAGGCGACTGGTCGGGTTGAGCAATTCATAAATCCGCAGCCGTTCGGGTAACGAGGCTGCCTCTAGGCTCATCCCCCAAAAGGCCGGCAGGTTGTTGGGATCTTTGAACAAGTCAGCCGGATCCCAGTGCCGCCAGTTGACCATGCTGATAAATTCCAGATCCGTGGCGTCCAGTAATTCAAACAAGTCAAGGGTCGTAAAGCCCTTATCCCCGACGAGGAGGTGATTGGCCAGCATCTCACCGCGATTTTCAGGGCGCTCCCAGACCGGGTTCCACGCAGTCGCCCGCAGATTGGTGGTTTCCTTCAAGGTCTGCATGGTTTCCACCACCAAGTCTATTTCCATCTCCCCAGGGCTTTGATCCATCAGCCCCATCATGCCAAACAGGGCTTGGGCCCGATAGTAGGGCGCACGCTGTAAAGCGTTGTGGAGATTGGTTCGCAGGATCCCCCCTGGCTTGAGCACCGATTTCATCACGCGCAGACCTTCAACCGGATCAAGCAAGAGATAGAGCACCTCGTCGCAGTTGATGTAGTCAAACTCTAGCCCTAGGTTTGGCAGATCTTCGATCAGCACAGCGTGGAATTCGCAGTTCTCAAAACCGTGATACTGCAAGCGCTGACGAGCCAGTTTGACCGATTCCTCGGAGAGATCAACGCCCACAATCCGTGCACCTGGGTTGGCCTCGGCTAGCAGCAGCGCTTTGAAACCGCTGCCACACCCCGCATCTAAAATGATCTTGCCTTGGGTATCCACGATCTGCCGATGTTTTAAGTAATAAGGCGCAAGCATGCTGTGCTTAAACAGCAGGTTGTAGTCTTGTCGGGGAAACACATCTAGGGGCACATTGGGATAGGGGAGATCGTCGAACTGGGCGCGAATTTTGGCTAATGATTCGGCACTGTGTTCATTCATTGCGCCAAGGCTCCTAATAAATCAAAACAAACGGACTGATAGAGGATTGCAGCAGAAAGATCCAACCCAAATGTTGGCATTATTAAATTACAAGCCTAGAACTGGAAAAACCGGGGACTGTAAGTCAAGCCTGTGAGTCAAGTCAAGCCTGTGAGTCAAAGGTTAGTGTGCACTCCATTCACTCACATCAGTTCACCCATATCTCATCCATAACTAGCTACCCATGAATTGATTACGCATGTCTCACTCCACCCCCATGTCTAGACCTTCGCTCTCATTTTGCATGATTGTCAAAAATGAAGCGGCGCATCTGGCCCAATGCCTCTCGAAGGTGCAGCCCTACGTCGATGAAATCGTCGTGGTCGATACAGGTTCAACCGATGATACGGTGGCGATCGCCCAGCAGTATGGAGCCCGCCTGTCCTACTTTGAATGGTGTGACGACTTTGCCGCTGCGCGCAATTTTTCGATCGCGCAGGCAACGGGCGATTGGGTGTTAACGCTCGATGCCGACGAAGAATTGGTGGTGGAACAGCCCAACTGGCGAGACCAGTTACTTACCCAAGAATCCCTGGCCTATCTCGTTCCCTGGATTGACCTTAACCAGGGGATCACGCCGATCTACGTGCCACGCTTGTTCCGCAATCTGCCGGAGCTGCGCTATGTCGAACCCTATCACGAACGGCTAACCTACTTGGGTAATGCTCCCCAGCAAAACATTACTCAACACCAAACCTGCTTCAAAATCTTGCACCACGGCTACGCTCCCGCTCGAGTCCTAGAGAAAAACGTGCAGCGCGATATCCCCATGCTGGAGCGCATTCGCCAAGAGCAGGGGCTGAGTTTACTGCTGCTGATGACGTTAGCCGATAACTATCTGCGGATTGAACAGGTAGAGCAAGCTAAAGAATGCTGGGCGGAGGCCTTTGAGCGGATATTGCCCCATTTGCTCAGCGGAGAAGCGCCCCCAGACACCTTGCGAATACCAGCCCTGCTGCTGGTATTGGGCCTAGATTTGCTGCTCGACCAGCACGACTATGAAACAGCCTTGCTGGTCTGTCGACGTGGATTGGAGTGGTTTCCGGCCTATCCGCCCCTGATCTGTCTTACGGGGATGGTGCTGCGCGAATTGGGACTCCCCCTCGGGGCGATCGCCTATTTTGAGCAATGTCTCCAGATGGGGCGTGAGAGTAGCTATAGCCTGGCTGAGTCCTTTGACCAGCGCTATATGACGGTTTTCCCGTCCCATCAGCTAGGGCTCGCCCTACTCGATCTAAACCGCAAACCCGAGGCGATCGCCGCCCTCCAGCAAGCCCTCGCCACCGATCCCCACTACCCCCCCGCCCTCGAAACCCTAGCCGCCCTCACGTAACCCACCCGGTTGGTGAGCCTGTCGAACCGCTCTCCCATTGTTAACTAATGTAAATAGTCCTTAGAATTAAAAAGTCCCTTTAGCACCGTAAGCCGCATGTACCTGACCTGGTTAGACAGTAATTCATGGCTGATCGAGATGGGCGATCAACGCATTTTGCTCGATCCTTGGTTGGTCGGGTCACTTACCTTTGGCAACATGGACTGGCTGTTTAAGGGCGATCGCCTCACCCCTCGCCCCATCCCCGACTCGATTGATCTGATTTTGCTATCGCAGGGTCTAGAAGACCACGCCCATCCACCCACGCTCAAAGCACTCGATCGCTCTATTCCGGTCGTGGCTTCGCCCAATGCCGCTAAGGTGGTCAACAGCCTGGGCTACCAGCACGTCACATCCCTAGCCCATGGTGAAACCTTCA
This sequence comes from Chroococcidiopsis sp., assembly GCA_036703515.1. Classification (GTDB taxonomy): domain Bacteria; phylum Cyanobacteriota; class Cyanobacteriia; order Elainellales; family Elainellaceae; genus DATNOW01. The sequence continues at coordinate 3,069 of DATNOW010000499.1, read as the reverse complement.
CGCTGGGCGATCGCCTCACGATTCAGGCCGTCCCCGGTTCACCCATTGGCCCACTGCTGACCGAAAATGGCTACGTCCTCACTGACACCGACCGCAACCAAACCCTGTACTACGAACCGCACGGCTATCACGCACCCGTTTTAGACGCCCTTGCCCCCATCGACGTGGTGATTACCCCTGTGGTGGGATTGCATTTGCCGCTGTTGGGACCTGTGATTCAGGGCGATCGCACCGCCCTTGATGTCGCCAAACGTCTGCGCCCGCAGTTTATTGTGCCGACCGCCGCCGGGGGTGACATTACCTTTGAAGGACTGTTGCTATCACTGCTCAAAGCCAACGGCAGCGCAGACGAACTCCGCAGTCAGCTTGCACACCATCAGCTGCCTACCCAGGTGTTTGAACCCAAACCGGGCGATCGCGTCGAGGTACCCTTGCTAGCACCCTGCCCTAGCTGACCCTATTCCCCCTAAAGAAATATTGGGGAATTAGCGAGGAAAACATTCCCCCCCAAAAAAAACATTGCAACAACGTTACATATCTTAAAAAGTCGATAGATCAAAGAAGGGGGTTGACAGTGTCAGCCCCCTTCTTTGATCGAGCCTAAAAACGAGACAAGATCTTTATTGAAAATAGCCAAAACCCTTACAGAAAAAGGTTTTCAGGCAATCAAAAATTTTCTTTTATCGCTCTGCATCGCCCAGATTATGGGCTGTGCCGCTCTGGCAGGGGGTTGGACACTCACGCGTTGTGTCACAACCCTGCACATCCACAGGGAAGGGCTTGCCTATGATGAATCTGTCGGGCAAGCAACCCGCCCAACCGACCCAAGTTCCCTGTCCAGTACTCGTTCCCTAGAACCATTCCCACCACCGTCACCTCCCTCCGGAAATTTTTCTCAGAACGGATGACGGGTTTCAGGAATCAACCCCAGCGCTGATGTAGATCACAAAGTCCACACAGCAGAATCGATAGGATGAACTCATCCAAACGCCCCTCATGTGTAGCTTCCTCACAGCAGATGTAAAGTCTTCGCATCGATCGGTTTTCGGATAGTTCTCTCTACTAGAGTGAGATCAAGAGCATTTATTTAACTCTGTATTTTTAAGGAAGGAATTGCGGTGCTTTATTCTGTTGCTTCCAAAACCTCCGAATTACGCAAGTTCGTTTATCGCTCCACCAGAACTCTGGCTGCGTTAGGTTTGGGTGTTGGTTTAGCGACGGTTAGTTTAGCGCAGGCTGCTCAGGCAAACGCTCAGCAGGTTGCCGTTAGACAAGCTGTAGTCGCACAAAGCGCCTATTCCTCACTGCCCGATGGCGTTTACTTATACGGACAGTCACCAGAGCGCGACCAAATCGGCGCGGCCTACATGGTGTTCCAAGTTGAGCAAAGCCAAGTCACAGGCGCATTTTATATGCCGTCTTCGTCGTTTGACTGTTTCCAAGGTGAGTTTCAGGGCGAACGCCTCGCGCTCAATGTGGTTGACAGCTACGAGCAGACGGTGCATCCCTACTCGGTCGCCCTAGCGGCCTCTGACTCTGTGGCCTCCAATGATGGCAGTGCGGCCCCTGTCACGCTGCAAGGATTCCACCGGATTCAATCCCTAGACGACACCGATCGCACCATTCTGGCAACCTGCCAAGCTGACTTTGAGTAAGCTGAGCAACGGTTGGAACCGTTGAGTTGCTGATGCACTTCAACATTCGCAGCACTCATCGTTTCTAGCGCTCACTATGAACACCGCAAACAGGGGCAAGACAAGCTTGCCCCTTTGTTTATTTGTGCCCTAGGCGATCGCAGTCCAAACCGCTTGTGACAAGACTTATCGTTCTTGCAGTTGGACTGGCAATGCGCCTTGAGAGTAGCAAGGCAGCTAGAGAATTAAGGCAGATCTCGCCGCACATTAACCTAAAATCAGCACTTTAGTGGACAATAGGCTGAAGTTAGCAGTGTGAGTTGATTGTGGCGCAGGTCGTTCTAGAGAACGTTTACAAAAGTTTTGCACGGCATTTGGGTAGCCAGGTTGCTACGTCGGTCGCAGCGCCGGTCGCAGCGCCGGTCGCAGCAAGGGCAACCGATCCATCCACGGCAGAGGCAGCCGACAGCGCATCCTCGCGGGTGGTGAGCGTGTTACGCCGGATCAACCTGACGGTCAACGATGGCGAGTTTATGGTGCTGGTGGGGCCATCGGGCTGCGGCAAAAGTACGCTGCTGCGGCTGATTGCCGGGCTAGAGCAAGTGACGGGGGGCAATATTTGGGTGGGCGATCGCGTCGTTAATGATCTGCCGCCCAAACAGCGCGATATCGCCATGGTGTTTCAAAGCTATGCCCTCTACCCCCACATGTCGGTCTATGAAAATCTAGCCTTTGGGCTGCGCCGGGCCGACTTAGGAGAGTTAACCCTAAGCCCTAAGTCAAGTCGGGAGACGCGTCGTGGGTCGCTGCCCGCCTGGGTTGATAATGGCCTCGCGGCAGCAACGCGATCGCTACCCGGTCGTTTGCGCCACTGGTCGAATCGTGAACGCACCATTGACGAACGGGTTTGCACCGTGGCCCACATGCTGCAAATTGATGGACTGCTCGACCGCGTGCCCAAACAGCTTTCGGGCGGGCAAAAGCAGCGGGTAGCCTTGGGGCGGGCGATGGCCCGCAACCCGCAGGTGTTTTTGATGGATGAACCGCTGTCTAATCTGGATGCCAAGCTGCGTACCGAAACCCGCGCGCAGATTGTCAACCTGCAGCGCAAGCTGGGCACCACCACAATCTATGTCACCCACGACCAAACCGAAGCCATGACGATGGGCGATCGCATCGCCGTGATGAATGCAGGGCAGATTCAGCAGATTGCGCCCCCGCTAGAGCTATATAACCAGCCCGCCAACCGCTTTGTGGCCGAGTTTATCGGCTCACCGCCGATGAATTTTTTGTCGGTCGAGGTCAAAGCGCCGGGGGTGATTATCCATCCGCTGTTTCGAGTCACCTTACCCGAACGGTGGGAAGCCGCGCTGCGTCCCTATGACGGCCGCTGGATCAGCTTGGGAATTCGCCCAGAACACCTCAGCGTTAGCGT
>DATNOW010000498.1:0-5198 GCA_036703515.1 Chroococcidiopsis sp. | reverse complement strand
CTTTGGTCTGAACTTGATGTCTTTGCGGTCTTTGCGGTCTTGCCATCCTGATGCTTGCCGGTAACGCTGCCGGTGGCGATTTTGGGCATAGGTGAGGGTGAGGTGTTCGAGGAGGGTGGTCTTGCCCGACCCGGGTGGGCCCAACACCACCAACCGCCGAAACGCTGGCTGGCTAGGGGCGATCGCCAAAAAATCCCAAATATCGAGCCCCGGCCCCACCGCCCGATAGGGCAGCATAGCCGACGGCACCAAATCAGCCCGTTCCGGTGACACCCGCAGCGAAACAAAAATTTTGCGCAGGTCTAACACAAACGGGCCGCGCGTTTTCAGCCCTTGCACCCGAAAGTCGCGTAGATGATACACCAACTGTTGGTAATACTTCCCTTGAAACCGCCCCGTCAGCCGCCACAGCCGCATAACGCTGGTTTCTAGCTGTTGCACCAACCACTCGGCCAAAGCATCAAGACGCGGGTCAAGCTTGCGGACAATCCGCAGCAGCAGCACCATCCCCCCCGTCCCCAGCAGCGCCAGCAGCGCCGTACCCCATTGCCCACTGCGGGCATAGTGCAGCGTAAACGCCAGCCCAGCCCCCGGCAACCCCCAACTCATCACCGTGTCTTGAATTAATGTGCGGGCTTGCTCAAATAGGGTGGACGAGGTCGTGGACGAGGTTTGTCCGGGCGGCGGCTGGGTCATCGGATACGGAAAAAGCGTGTGTGGGAAAAACGTGTATGGGGAAAATGTGCACGAGGAAAGCATGTGCGTTTCTTCGAGTGTAGGCGACCCATTGGCGATTGGCACCCGCCACACCCCTAGTTTGGCCGCGAAGACCCAAATAGGTTCCACTTCCCTTAATGTGAGCCGTGCAAAAAATGCTATACCCTAATGTCTGGATTCCATGTCTGGGCTGATTCATTTCGCGGGTTGATTGCGCTCATTAATTTTGCGAATTTCGCCAAATTGCGAATTTCGCGGCTTAACTTGGCGCTAATTATCTTGCCAATTGATTTTGCCCACGACAGAACAAGCATGGCTACTAGGAGCGTTGCGTATGGTGATTAAGGTCGGCATTAACGGATTTGGACGGATTGGACGACTTGTGTTCCGGGCCGGTATCAAAAACCCCAACATTCAATTCGTCGGCATCAATGACCTCGTTCCCCCCGACAACCTCGCCTATTTGCTGAAGTATGACTCCACCCACGGTCGCTATGATGGCACCGTCGAAGCCAAAGAGGATGGCTTTGTGGTGGATGGCAAATTTATCCCCTGTTTTGCAGTGCGCAACCCCGCCGAACTGCCCTGGGGCAAACTCGAAACCGATTATGTCGTCGAGTCGACCGGTCTATTTACCGACTTTACTGGCGCGGCCAACCACATCACCGCCGGGGCTAAGCGGGTAGTGATTTCTGCCCCCACCAAAGACCCCGACCGCGTCAAAACCCTCGTCGTCGGCGTCAATGACGATCAGTATGACCCAGCCAGCGATACCGTTGTGTCTAACGCTAGCTGCACAACCAACTGCCTGGCTCCCGTAGCCAAGGTGATCCACGAAACCTTTGGTCTGGCCGAAGGGCTAATGACCACTGTTCATGCCTCCACCGCCACCCAGCCCACGGTCGATGGCCCTAGCAAAAAAGACTGGCGCGGCGGCCGCGGTGCCGGCCAAAACATCATCCCCGCCTCGACGGGTGCAGCCAAAGCGGTCACCCTAGCGCTGCCTGCCCTCAAAGGCAAGCTCACCGGCATGGCGTTTCGCGTCCCGACCCCCGATGTCTCGGTGGTAGACTTGACCTTCAAAACCGAGAAGGCCACGTCCTACAAGGAAATCTGCGCAGCGATGAAAGCTGCCGCCACCGACGGCCCGCTCAAAGGCGTGCTGGGTTACACCGAAGATGAAGTGGTGTCTACCGATTTCCAGGGCGATGCGCGCTCTAGCATCTTTGATGCTGGGGCTGGCATTGAGCTGAACTCCAATTTCTTTAAGATCGTCTCGTGGTATGACAACGAGTGGGGCTATTCCAATCGCGTCATCGACTTGATGCTAATCATGGGTAAAAAAGAAGGGCTGCTCTAGGCAGCTAGTGCTTAGTCAAAGCTAAATTTGTAGGTTAGCGATAGCGTAACCCAACAAAACCTTTGACTGTTGGGTTTCACTATGTTCTACCCAACCTGCGCTTGCCCTAATTTTTAGCCTTGACGCTGCACTAGCCTAGCGATTTGCGGTTTGAGAAACGGGGGCAGGCCTTGCCTACCCCCGTTTTTAGTACACCGCTGTCGAGAAGGTGACAACGTCGTTGGCTTCATCCACCGTGCCGCGCAAAACTTCGGTGCTGCCCTGTACCTGGAGCGTTAGGGTAAAGGGAATCGGTTCCTGACTGCGATCGCTACACCGCCCGTAGAGGCTAACGGCCAGGCGATATTCTCCTTGGGGGGCACGCGATCGCGGCCAATAAATATTTTCTACCGGCGTGGTCGTCACGCCCTCACAGAGCGCATTGGCATCGACATCCAGTTCCCCACCCGATGCAACCGGGGTATTGGCAAAAGAAACAATATCGCCATTGGGGTCCATAATCGCCAAATCAAGGTCGTCAGTGGTGCCCCAGCGCAGCGTCGCCTGGATGTCACCCGTGCCCAACACCGTCGTCACCGTCAGGGAATAGCTGCCCTGGCTAGCGGCATCATAGCCATTGGCCACGATCGTATAAACACCATTGCTGGGCAGCGTCACCTGGAGCTGCGAATTGGTTGTATTCTGCCCCCCATCGTCGTTTTGACCAACTACGTCACCATCCGGGCCGAGCAGCAGCAGGTAGGTGTTAAAGGCATCGCTTTGCAGGTCGATCGTCACCTGTTGCCCCGCCCGTCCGGTAAACGGATGTTCATCATAGAGGCTGTTGTCTTGCGCCAGCACCGAGTCGCCCGGTGCCAACTCGCCTTCGGTTTGCAACACGACCGCACTGCTGGTTCCGGTTGCTCCCGTCGTCCCCGCAGTCCCCGCTTGCTTGCTGCCCATCGCCGCCTGCTCGCCCGCCGACCGCAGACGCGATTTGGGCAGAGTTTGATGAGACAAGGGATGATCCATTCGCCCATCCCAACGATCTAGAAGCTGGCGCTTGTCAGCCAACGATGCCTGAGCGGCCGGTGCGATAGAAGCAGCCGTGCCCACTGTAGTGGCAAGAGTGGCAAGGGCCGCCGAGGTGACAAACAAAGCAAGAGCGCGGTGCAAGCGTTGCATAAACTATCTCAACCTGTGGGGTGAATGCGATGGGCACTGGCGAAGCATCCTATGGATCAGCCTCCTAAGGATTGTGAATTAAATAATTTCTATCCGCCATTTTCTCTGCAAGGGCGCACATCGGTGCGCCCCTACCCAAGAATTGCAGGTTATTAAATCCACGATCCTAAGGTGAATAAGGCTCCTAAGGCTAGGCAAAACCTTTTTCGAGAGCATTGCCTTCAAATCATGCTATCCACATGTTATCCATCCACCTGACTGCGCGCTCAGGGTAACCCAAAACCTACCGACTCACCCGTGGCTCGACCTCCGCCGACTTGAGCGCTTGATCTAAGATCGTCCGCGCTTCCACCGCTTGCTCGCGGGCTTCGCGATAGCGCAAGTTGGCTTGGGCATAGGTCTTCAGCACCTTAAAGCCCTCTTTCATTTCGTTGATTTCGGTTTCGCTCACGACCTCGTCGGTAAACAGTTTGTCGATTTGGGTGCGAACCTTCATGGCCTCGGTGCGTGAGGCCTGAACTTTTAGCTTGAGATTGGCAAGATTGCTCAACACCTGCACAGCCTGGGTGACTGCATCTTCGTCTTCGGTATTCACCAACGGTGGCTCCTTCACTTCTATGAATTGATGGGGGCCGAACCCATCTGAGAGATTAGTCGGTAGCTTACCTGCTTCCATCAACTCAATCAACTGATCCATCGCTTTATCGCGGGCTTTGCTTGAGTCTTTGCCGGAAACCGTTAAAATCACTTCGGGGCTTTGGGCGAGAGTATACTGAACCATGGCAAATAATACTAACGTACTAATATTCTATAGCACAGAGATGGGGCCCGTCTTGTCGCGGTCTGTACTCCCGGTACTTTAGCAGACGCCATCGCGTCGGTTGATACCAACACATTATTCACAATCGCTGAGAATAGAAAGTCAAGACCGAAAGTTCAAACCAAAACCCAGACCCAAAGCCCAAACCCAAAGCCCAGATCACCCGATCAAAACCCAGACCAAAAGACCCAGATCCAGGCACAAACGGTTTGCGATAGCGGTCTATCCCCCCAATTTGTGCTCTATTCGAGACTGAAAGCGTGTCATGGATGACTTTATAAGCGCGGCGGCCATGCCGACTGCGGCTGTTTCTGCGGCGATCGCCCCACCCCACTCAGGGGAACGTGAAGGCCATAGCGAACCTCTGAGCAACAACGGCGATCGCTCCTCGCCTTCTCAGCCAAGGGATACCGCAGACCGGCCCCATACCCCAGCCCAAATTATGATCGTCGTCCATCAGGCCGACTCTGACCCTGGGCTCATCGGCCAACTCTTACAGCAGCGCGGCTATCGCCTCGATATCCGCTGCCCTGCGATAGGCGATCGCCTGCCTGCGGTGATGGACGATTACGCGGCCACCGTTGTCTTTGGGGGGCCGATGAGCGCCAACGACGACGACACCCTGCCCTTTATTCGCACCGAGCTCGACTGGCTGCCCACGGTGCTTGAGGCTCAAATGCCATTTTTAGGCGTCTGCCTCGGGGCGCAACTGCTGGCGCGGGTGCTCGGCGGCAAGGTCAGCCCCCATCCTGACGGCATCCGCGAAATCGGCTATTTCTCGATTGCGCCCACCGCCGCCGGGCGCTCTGAGTTTGCTGCGCCGATGTCGGTCTATCACTGGCACCGAGAAGGCTTTGAGGTGCCCCGCGATGCGGTCTGCTTGGCCAGCGGCGACACCTTTGCCAATCAAGCATTTCGCTACGGCAACTCGGCCTATGGGGTGCAGTTTCATCCCGAAATCACCCGCCCGCTGATCCACAAGTGGACGACCAAAGCGGCCGACCAGCTTTCACTCCCCGGCGCAAAACCCCGCGATCGCCACTTTGACGACCACGATCGCCACAGCGACGCTGTGAAGCTGTGGCTTGATCAGTTCCTCGATCGCTGGCTGGTGAGCGCTACCCAACCCACTATTGC
>DATNOW010000497.1:0-13006 GCA_036703515.1 Chroococcidiopsis sp. | reverse complement strand
CTATCCACCTCAAAGCGCAATCTATGACGCAGCGTGTGTTAATTTTGGGCGGGCGCGGGCGTATTGGTAGCCAGGTAACCCACGATCTGCTGACCCACACCGATGCCCAGATCGTCATCACCGGCACCGCCCGATCGCCCCATTGGGAGAATCCTTTCCCATCGTCGCGGGTCAGCTTTGCCGCGATCGCCCTGGCCGATGAGGATGCCCTGCGGCAGGCGATCGCCACTGCCGATTTGGTGATCCACTGCGTCGGCCCGTTTCACCATCGCGATCAGTCGGTGCTCACGCTCTGCATTGAGCAGGGGGTGAACTATCTAGATGTCAGCGACAATCTGGGCTTTACCCGCAAAGTGCTAAGCTGTGACGCGGCCGCCACCGAGCGCGGGGTGACCGCAATTGTCAACAGCGGCATTTTCCCAGGTATTTCTAACAGCATGGCCCGCCAAGGGGTAGAACAGTTTGAGCAACCGCAGACGATCCACATCAGCTATGTTGTAGGCGGCTCAGGCGGGGCGGGGCTGACGGTGCTGCGCACCACGTTTTTGGGCTTGCTGCATCCCCTCCAGGCCTGGGTAGATGCCCAGTGGCAGAGCGTTCAACCCTATAGCGATCGCCAAGCCGTAGATTTCCCGGCCCCCTTCCACCGCGCCCATGTGTATTGGTATGAAATGCCCGAAACCGCGACCTTAGCGGAAACATTCCCCGTCCACACCGTGGTGACCAAATTTGGCTCTGTGCCTGACCTCTACAACCATCTGACCTGGCTAACCGCCCGCCTGATGCCCAAAGCCTGGCTACAACACCCCCCCGTACTTGAAGCCCTATCGCAGATCAGCTACCGGATGACGCAGGTGAGCGATCGCTTTTCTGGCACTGGGGTAGCCATCTGCTGTGAAGTCACCGGCAACCGCCAAGGGCAACCGACTCGCTACCGAGCGACATTAGTACATCCTGATACAGCAGCGGCCGCAGGCAGCGGCACCGGCAGCATTGCCGAACTGATGCTTTCTGGAAAACTGCATAAACCGGGTGTCTCGACCGTAGAGGCCGCCATACCTACATCCTGGTTTGAAGCTGCAATGCAGCGCCGCAATATTCATATTGAGCAGCACATCGAGCCACTTTGAGAAACTAGCGGACAAGATGCCCGCACCAGGGCTTTTATCCTTTTTTCTATCTCTCCCAAGCGGGCAAGATGCCCGCACCACGCCCTTCAGCCTCGGTTGGTGAGCGCAGCCGAACCACACCCTTCACCCTTTATTTTCTTCCCGTTTCATCAACAGCGCCACAATCAGCGAGGGCGTGCCGCAGACCAAACCCAACGGCAGCCAAAGTTTGAGGCTGCGTCCCTTAGAGTGAGCCACAGCAGCAGCAGCCAGCCCAATCACACAGTGCAGCCCGCCCATCAGGTAAAGTACCGAATTCACAGATAGTACTGAATGCACAGACTGTAATTCCCACGTCAAATCCATCGTTACCCTGAGTCTCTGTATGTGATCACCGCAGTGCAAAATCTGCTCTACCCTGATTGAGTGACGCCCATGGGCACTCCCCCAATCACCATTCCCACAGTCACAATTCCTTCAAACACACTCCCAATTGTCAAGACATCCAGACAATTACGGAAATACTGTTAAAGCAATGTTAATTTCGGTAGTTTTAGATACAAAAAAATCTTATTATTATGTATGAAGAAACTGATTAATGACCTGTAAGGGCGCAGCAGTATTGAATTATGACACATGCACTTCGGATAAACGGCTCTGAAATTACCGCCAAGCACCGTGAAAACATCGCAGCATCCTTAGCTCACCGCTTAGAGGTGGCTCGTGCTGCCAATAATGATTACCTCGTGGCACTCCTCGAACGCGAGCAGCAGCAGCTAAAAGGTAGCGCGGCGGCGTCTTCTATCCTGCTAAACCTTGCTAACAAGCTGACGATGCTATGGCAGGAATGTAAAGAGGCGATCGCCCAAAGCTCACAACTATCCGTGGAAAAAGTTGCGGATGAAACGGGCGCAATCTGGTGGCGCGCTTACGATCCGCGCACCGGAAAAACCCTGTATGCCGATAATGAATCTGAAGTGATCTCCTGGATCGAAGCCAACCATATTGGTTCGTAAGCTTGGCTCATAAGCTTGACGCATAAGCTGGTTTGTAAGCTTGGTGCATAAGCACATCGATTCATAAGCTCACAAGCACATCGGTTTCGGCTGCCACACTCTGCAACACAGCCGAGAACCAAAACAAAAAAGGGAGCCTGTAATGCAGGTTCCCTTTTTTGTGCGTCCGGCGACTATCCGGCAACTATCCGGCAACTATCCGGCAAGACTATCCACGATAGACAGGCAGCAGCACCGTAAAAGCAGAACCTTCGTTGGGTTTGCTTTTGACCGAAATGGAACCGCCGCAGTGGACCAAAAGCTGCTGCACAATGCTCAGCCCTAGCCCCGCACCACTCGCTTCGTCGCCGCCGCTGGTGCGAATTCGATAAAAGCGATCAAAAATCCGAGCGATATCGTTGGCGTCAATGCCAATGCCGGTGTCGCGCACTTCAATTTGCACCAGATCGCCTTGAGATTTGGCTTTGACCCAAACCTGCCCGCCTTGGGGCGTAAATTTGATGCCGTTGTGGATCAAGTTGATCACAATTTGGCGCAGATAGGGGCCTGGGCACGATACCGCCGGCAGATCGTCAGGGATCGTATAAGCCAACATCACTCCTTTTTCTTGGGCCAGGGGCTGATAGGTGCTGACCACACCGGGAACAATGTCCATCAACCTGAGCGGCTGCGTGGGGATTTGCTCGGTGTCGCTTTCTAGCTGCACAAGGTCAAGCACGCTGGTAATCAGGGCGCTCTGGCGATCGCACTCTTGGCTCAGCATGTCCATATAGCGCTGCCGCTGGGCTGGCTTTAGGTTAGGCGAGTTGAGCAGCGACAGAGCGGTTTTCATGGTGGCCAGCGGCGTCCGCAGCTCTTGCCCAATATTCTTTAAAAACTCATCCTTGGAACGCACCGAAGTGGAGAGTTCTTCATTTTCTAAGCGGAGCACCGAAGCCATATCCGCCTGGCGACGATAGGCGGCGCTGCTGTGCCATACCTCTTCCTGCTGCTGCACCTGGTAGGTAAACACGCTGCCCATCACAATCGGATTTAGAGGAGCGCTGTCGAGACTATCAACAAGCCCATCCCATTCGCCAAGCAGGGTGGTAATCGCCGGATCAACCACAGTCAAACCCGCTTTCCCCGCCTGGATCACGCCTGCTAAAACGCGTTTTAGGGTCTTAGGCTCAAAGGAACATAGCCCCAACAGGGGATGTTTGCGCTCTTGATCATCATCCACTCCGCTGCCAAGCTTGCTCGATACGCCCTCTGCACCGCTGCCCTCTGACTTAGGACGCTTAACCGAACGGGGACGATGGGCCAACACGAGCCCGCACAGTTCCTCTGACAAAATCAGCAGAAAATATTCGCGGCGAAGCTGACTGTCAGCGGCTAGCGTGAAATATTGAACGGTCGAAAAGTCGCTGCTGTCAGCGATCGCATAACTTTGATCGTCGATTAACCCAACATCATCAAAGCGATCGATTACGCCTTCGGCATCTAGCAGATCGTCTGCACTGGCCTTGGCGATCCCCTCGTTTACAGACTGAAACAGATAAATCGAGTTAAGGACAGGTGACGCCTTCTTAAAGCGCTCAATTTCTGCTTTCCACGCGTCCCCTTTGGGCATTTTGATCCACAGCGTGGCAGAGATCTTTTGGTCGATCAAGGTGTCGAGCAAAACACTCACCATCGACTTAAAGGTTGTTGGACTAACCTGCAGCGGATGGGGAGGATGCTCAGAACTAAGCGCCAGCTCATAGAGGGATAAATCTTGCGGGCGTAGTGAAGTCATAAATGAGGAGTCGGGAGGATGGTCTTCAGATTTGAGGAGTCGGGGATGCCAGGATGCTTAGGTTCAAACGTGCCCGCGATCTGATGCTGGGGGATTAACCGCTGGAAATTAACCACTGGGGATCGATACGATCCCAACGCTACCTTAACGCAGTCTTAACGCGGTCTCAACGCGGGGAGTCGGTGTATTTTGACCCAGTGACCGTGCCAGTGACCGTGCCAGTGACCGCGCTGAGATCGTGGCAAATGGGGCGATCGCCCCATATTGTGTTCCCTTGATGGCTTGGCGATGGGCTGGCGATAGGTTGGCGATGGGTTAAACAGGTGAGTTAAACGAATGGGTTAAGCAGATGGGCTAGACAGGTAGGTTATGACGGATATTCCACCGTCTTCTCAACAATAATGCCGGTTGAACGGTTAGATTCAAAAAATGTAGAAATTTGAGCGAAATCAATCGCGAGCGATCGCTGCGCAAGGAGTCATAGCCAGGCACAATACAAACAGCGACAGACCTCTTTACGACAAGACACGGCTGGTTTCAGTACAAAGCCACAGTAGTTTGTTCGAATGGTTTCAGTACAAAGCCACAGTAGTTTGTTCGAAATTTACCCGAAACGGTGAAGATTTTTCCAGTACTTTTCCGGGGTAGCGGCGTGTGTGGCGTTGTCTGGCGTCCAGCACAACCGCTCCAATCACGTCTACAGAAAACATCTGACTGGTAGGAATGGTAGGAATGGTAGGAATATATTTAATCACCTGAAATTCTTGGATAAGGGCGCGCATCGGCGCACCCCCACAGGAAATTCTTGGACAAGGGCGCGCATCGGTGCGCCCCTACAGGAAATTCTTGGACAAGGGCGCACATCGGTGCGCCCCTACAGAAAACTATTGCTTTTGCAGCCTCGGTATTTTGCTCTCCTGCGTCTCTAACTCTCTGCTATGACTGAGCCAATCCTTCAAGTCACCGATGTTTATGCGGGCTATGTACGCGACCTCGACATTTTGCAGGGGGTCAACTTCAAGGTGTATCCCGGTGAGCTTGTGGCGATTATTGGCCCCAACGGGGCGGGCAAATCGACCCTGGCTAAGACGATTTTTGGGCTGCTGACACCCCACCAGGGCAGCATTCTGTTTAAGGGAGAGGCGATCGCCGGGCTGAAGTCTAACCAAATTGTTCAGCGTGGGATGTGCTACGTGCCCCAAATCGCCAATGTGTTTCCATCACTCACGGTCGAAGAAAACCTAGAAATGGGTGCCTTTGTCAGCGATGCGCCGCTGAAGCCGCTCAAAGAACATATTTTTGAAACTTTTCCACGGCTGGCGGAACGGCGGCGGCAGCGGGCGGGTACTCTGTCGGGCGGAGAGCGACAAATGCTGGCCATGGGGCGATCGCTCATGCTCCAACCGAGTTTGCTGCTGCTGGATGAACCGTCAGCGGCCCTGTCGCCGCTGTTGGTGAATGAAGTATTTGAGCGGATCAAGCAGGTTAACCAAACCGGCACGGCGATCGCCCTCGTCGAACAAAACGCCCGCAAAGCGCTGGCTATGGCCGACCGGGGCTATGTCTTGGATGCAGGGCGCGATCGGGTAGAAGGGCCAGGGGCCGCACTGCTTAATGATCCCCAAGTCGCCGAGCTTTATCTGGGCGGCGGTAAAGTGCAGGCCTAGCGCCGATTGATCATCGGCCAGGGCTGAGCAAGCGTAGGTTGGGTAGAACGTAGTGAAACCCAACAGATTCAAGGGTTTTGTTGGGTTGCGCTATCGCTAAGCCAACCTACAAATTTAGATTTGACTAAGCACTAGGGCTTCAGAGAAAACTCCCCGATTCAGCCATGTTCAGCTCCAAGGGGGTTTAAAATAAAAGGTCTGGCATTATGTAGGCGATCGCGTATAGCGATTGTATATGACGATTGCCCGTGACTCTCGTGCTGCCGTGAACCTCCCTGTGTTGCGAACCTTCCCGTATTCTGAATCTTCCCGTATTCTGAACTTTTCTTTGCTGTCTTTGCTGTGACCCTGCTCCTAACGCTCGATCATCTCCAAATCATCAAAAACCAGGCAGAAAGTAGCTATCCAAACGAATGCTGTGGGCTGCTGCTCGGGCAGCGGCAGGGCGATCGCAAAACCGTGAGCCACGTCTGGGCAACCGACAACGCCTGGGATGCGAATGCAGCAACCTGGCTGGCGCAGCTTGATCCCCCCCTCGCTCAAGACTGCAACAGCAAAAACAACGGTAAAGGTAACAGTAAAGGCGATCGCTATTGGATTGATCCCAGCGAAATGCTGGCCGCGCAGCGCTATGGCCGCCACCATCACTGCGAGATTATTGGCATCTACCATTCCCATCCCGATCACTCGGCAATCCCGTCAGAATGCGATCGCCGCTTAGCCTGGTCAGTTTACTCTTATCTGATTGTTTCCGTGCAGCAAGGAATTGTCCAAGATTTACTATCCTGGAGTCTGGACGATTGCAACCAGTTTCAACCCGAACCGTTGCTCATCGATGCCGCCACCTTTCCTGAAACCGTGAAACCCGCCGTGAAACCCGTAGTGCTGCCGGCACCCCCCTCTACCCGCCTGCACGCTGCTGATCTCGGTAATGCTTATCCCGGCACTGTTCATCCGGTCATGGCCGATCCCGGCACGGCCCATCCCGATACAGCCAACCGCTGGGATCAATCTAGGCAGAGATAAAGGGGAAGCTATTCTCCTTTATCTGGCCATTCAGCACCACCCTCAGTCCGCATTCTGACCTCTAACTTTCACCTCTAAAATCTGCTAAATCTGCCATGTTAAATCCCAATCTGGATGATATCCAGCTCAGTCGAGACGATTACGAGCGTTACTCTCGCCACCTCATCCTGCCCGAAGTCGGGCTAGAGGGGCAAAAGCGCCTCAAAGCCGCCAGCGTGCTCTGCATTGGCACAGGCGGTCTAGGCTCGCCGCTACTGCTATATCTGGCCGCGGCCGGCATTGGCCGCATTGGCATTGTTGACTTTGACATTGTTGATACCTCCAACCTCCAGCGTCAGGTGATCCACGGCACCTCCTGGGTGGGCAAACCCAAGATTGAGTCGGCCAAAAACCGCATTCTTGAAATTAACCCCCACTGCCAAGTCGATCTCTACGAAACCCGCCTGAGCGCAGAAAACGCCCTAGGCATCGTCGAGCCCTACGATATCGTTGTCGATGGCACCGATAACTTTCCGACCCGCTATCTGGTCAACGACGCCTGCGTCCTGCTAGGCAAACCCAACGTCTACGGCTCGATCTTTCGGTTTGAAGGGCAGGCGACTGTCTTCAACTATGAAGGTGGGCCCAACTACCGCGACCTCTATCCCGAACCCCCACCGCCGGGTCTGGTGCCTTCCTGCGCAGAAGGCGGCGTATTGGGGATTTTGCCGGGGTTAATTGGGGTCATCCAAGCAACGGAAACCGTCAAGATCATTCTTGGGGCCGGGCAAACCCTCAGCGGTCGCCTGCTGCTCTACAATTCGCTGACGATGAGCTTCCGTGAGCTGAAGCTACGTCCTAATCCCGTCCGCCCGGTAATCGAAAAGCTAATCGATTACGAAGAGTTCTGTGGAATTCCCCAAGCCAAAGCCGCCGAAGAGGAGCAAAAAGCAGGCATGAAAGAAATCACTGTGACCCAGCTCAAGGAACTGCTTGACAGCGGGGCCGACGATTTTGTGTTGCTCGATGTGCGCAACCCCAACGAGTATGAGATTGCTCGCATTCCCGGTTCGGTGCTGGTGCCCCTGCCCGACATCGAAAACGGTGACGGGGTTGGCAAGGTCAAAGAACTGCTCAATGGCCACAAGCTGATCGCCCACTGCAAGGCTGGGGTACGCTCCGCTAAGGCGCTGGGCGTTCTCAAGGAGCACGGCATTGAAGGCACCAATGTGATTGGCGGCATCACTGCCTGGAGCCGCGAAGTCGACGCGTCTGTACCGGAATATTAACGGGCAGGACTAGCCTGTAATGACCTGCCGATTCCAGCCATCCCGTAGGGGCGCACCGATATGCGCCCTTGCCATTCACCACCACCCATAATGGGATTCGTGGAATAGCCTGTAATGACCCGCCGATTCCAGCCATCCCGTAGGGGCGCACCGATGTGCGCCCTATCAACGCGGGGATCAAATCGATGATTTCAGGACAGGTTTGTCCTACACAAAATCAGGGCGCACCGATGTGCGCCCCCACCAGGGCAGGAATTTGTGGAATTAGATCGATGATTTTAGGGTGGGTTTGTGCCGTGAAAAAATTAGGGGTGCACAGCGGTGCGCCCCTAACGTTGGGATAAGATCTCAATTTTATACAATTAAAAAATATAAAAAATACAATCTGGTTTTGTTAATCCATAATCCCAAGGATTGCGAATCATGAACCGTTCCCCATCGCTGCCCCCCGTCCTGTGGACGCAAGTCTTGGGGTTAACTGCCGTCCAGATCGCGATCTCGCTGATGTGGATTATCTACGGCGCATATCTGCCTCAGCTATTGGGTGAATTTCAGATTCCGTCAGAGATTGGTCTCGTTTTATTAATCGTCGAAAATGGGCTGGCGATCGCCTTTCAGCCCATCATGGGAGCCTTGTCAGACCGCTCGCTGCACTGGGTCGGCACCCGGTTTCCCCTCATTAGCGTTGGGGTGGTGCTGGCATCTGCCCTGTTTCTAGCCATTCCGCTGCTGGCGTTTGTCAAGCCTGTGAGCACCCTAATGCAGTGGCTGGTGATCTTTGTGCTCGTCGCCTGGTCGCTGGCGATGGTGGCTTTTCAAAGCCCGATTTTTTCGCTGCTGATCAAGTATGCAGCCGTGCCCGCCCTGCCGCTCGCCTCTAGCCTGCTGACAACGGCCGCTGCGCTGGCCGGGGTTTTGCGCCCCAGCGTCAACCAATTTATCCTCAGCTTTGGCCCGCTGACGACTTTTTTGGTGGGGTCGATTGTGCTGCTGGGGGCGGCCACGGCCCTGCGGGCGGTTGATCTGTCTAAACAGCCGCCATCGCCCGAGCCCTTGGGGGGCGATCGCCTGTCATGGGCAATGATGATGCTGATCGGCGGGGTGGGGATCACCGTGGGCTGGGGCAACCGCCTGATGATCGACAGCTTTGGCAGGGTGTTTCGCAGTCAGCTCCCCGAGGCCAATATCGAGCAGCTAATGACATGGGTATTTATCGGGCTGGCCCTGATGGCAGTGCCCGGTGGGCTGGTGGCTACCCGGTTTGGCAACCGCCGGACAATCATTGCGGCACTGATCGGGGCGATCGCGGCTTCCCAGCTAATGCCCCTGATGCCCAACGGCATCCTGCTCGGTCTATGCGTCACCGTTGTTATTTTTGCCCTGGGAATCATACTCAATGGAGCTTTTCCCCTCGTTCTATCGCTGCTCCCAATCCAGCGGGCGGGGCTGGCGATCGGCATGTATCTGGGCGGCGGCGCGGCGGCCGTGACGGCATTTGCCATGCTGTTCAACAATCCCGACCAGATTGCCATCGGCCAAGGACTGCTGATGGTGGCGATCGCCTTTACCTTGGCGATTGGGTGTTTGCTGTGGAGCTATCGGCTACAACCAGCTAGCCCAAGCGCTTAACCCAAAACCCAATCTAAACGTCGCTTATAGCCCTGGCTTAGTCTGGAGCAGGGCCTCTAAATCGAGAGACGCTAAACGCTCATAGGCGCGATCGATATAGCGCTGCCCCCGCAAAAAGCCGGTATTCGCCCCTGGGCAAATGGCTTGCAGCGTTGCCGGTGAAAACTGTTCGAGCAGGTGCCGAATCGACTGGAGCTGCCGTGGCCAGTGAAACGTCTTAGAAATCCGCAGCGGCACCGGGTCACCCTGCGCGTTGGGCAACAGGTGCCGCCCAGTAAACAAAACACCACCGTGGCGATCGCTATAGAGGCACGATGAACCGGGAGAATGCCCTGAAGTCCAAATAGCGCGCACCTGGTCGCTGAGGGTAATCCCTTGCCCAAAGGGCGTCACCTCCACCTCAGGCAGCAAATAGGCCTCCTGCTCTTGGATCACCACCTCACAGCCCAAGGTCTGCTGGATCTCTTTGACGCGACCGAGGCCGCCACGATGGGTCAGAAACAGCCAGCGCACCCCACCCTGCTGACGAAGCGCGTGGTGAGTGCCCTCGTCCCAGGCGGGGCAATCAACCAAAATATTGCCCGTGTCGCCCTGGAGCAGGTAGGCAGTGCCCCCCAAGGTGTCACGGTTGGGTGAAAACGCCAAGATGCCCTCAAACACAACGCGGGATGGTTTGGCGGGGGCAGCGGGCGGGGTGGACGCAGCGGGCGGCGCTGGGGACTCAACCCCGGAATCAGTCAAATTGGCGTCTGGATGCACGGTGATATCGCGTTAGAGAGGATTAGAAAAACCGAGAAGATTAGAAAAATAGAGCGTGTTAGAAAAACGGAGCGTGTTAGAAAAACGCAGAGAAGATTAGAGAAACGCCAGCGGCGATCTTTCACTATACCCGCTGGGGACTGCGCTAGGCCATTGGCCGCGGTCTAAAATCGGTCTAAACCAAGCAAACTTACACGAGCGAACCCGCAATACAGGCTGCAACCCTAGGCGCGCAGGCTGAAGTTTTCAAGGCAAGAATTGCGTTAGACATCGAATGAAAGCGATATCCTGGAGACTGGGCCGACTATTCATGACGACCACCCATTGACCTAACGGTTAGTTTCACCGCGTTAGAGATTCCACAACATGCTTGTCTGGCTGATTTTATTAGGAATATTCACCTATCTGATTGTGCGCCGCAGTGTCGCCAACATCACGCGTACGCCAGTTTGGGTGCTCTGGCTGGTGATGATGCTGCCTGCCTTTGTGTGGACGGCTTGGGTCTTAGTCAATGGCGAAAGCGCACCCATGCCAATCTTGCTTTTGCTTGCGCCCTTCATCCTTTGCCCAATTCTTTACTATTTTTTAATTCAGTGGGGGCGGCCGCAACAGTCGAGCGCATCGCCCGAAGCCCCTGTTGATCAAAGCCTGACCGAAAATCCGATGGCTCCGGGTGGGAATAAGCAGCGACCGACAATTCGCCCCATCGACAAGGAAGAGGAAGCAACGCTTCAAACCTGCTTCCCGTGGTCTATTTTCTATCTGCAAAATATTGAATATCGTCCCCAAGCCCTGATCTGTCGGGGGCAACTGCGGACATCGCCAGAGGTGGCCTACCAAACCATCCAAGAAAACGTCTCTAACAAATTTGGCGATCGCTTCTTGGTGGTGTTTCAAGAAGGGCTCAACGGCAAGCCGTTTTTTGCCCTCGTGCCCAACCCCCATCTCGAAACGGCTAATAACAAACCTGCCGAAGCGGTAAATCGCCCGGGTTTAGCCGCAGGATTGCTAGTCGCGACGCTGTTTACCACAACCTGGGCCGGCATTGGGTTAGCAACTGCATCCGATCGCCTCACCCGGTTTGAGCCATCGATGCTGCAACTGGGGCTACCCTATGCGATCGCCCTGATGGCGATTTTGGGCAGCCATGAATTTGCCCATTTTCTGACGGCGCGGTTTTACAAAATTCGGGCCACCTTGCCCTATTTCATCCCGGTGCCCTTTACGGCGCTGTTTCCCTTTGGCACCTTTGGCGCATTTATCCAGATGCGATCGCCCGTCCCCAACCGCAAAGTGCTGTTTGATGTCGGCATTGCGGGGCCCATCGCTGGGTTTGTCGTGGCGGTGCCCGTGCTGATTTGGGGCTTAGCCCACTCCACCCCGGTGCAGATTGGGGAAACCTCAGGGCTGTTTAACTTTGAATCCTTTAAGCCGACGGCCTCGCTGCTGCTGCTGCTGCTAAGCAAGCTGTCGCTGGGCGCAAGCCTGACCGACACCAGTGCGCTCAAGCTCCACCCGGTGGCGATCGCGGGCTGCTTGGGCGTGGTGATCACAGCCCTCAACCTGATGCCCGTCGGGCAGCTCGACGGTGGGCATATCGTCCACGCCATGTTTGGGCAACGCACAGGTGCGCTGATTGGTCAAGTTGCTCGAATACTTGTGCTAGCATTATCCTTTGTTCAGCAGGAGTTCCTGCTATGGGCGATTTTGCTCTTCTTCATTCCGGTTATTGATGAACCTGCCTTGAATGATGTCAGCGAGCTCGACAATCGCCGCGACTTGTTTGGTTTATTAGCCTTGAGTTTGCTTGTCATTATTGTGTTGCCAGCCCCCCCAGCATTGACCCAAATTTTGTTTTAGATTGCCCTAGCGATGGACAATAAGGAGCCTTTCATGAGCCATGACGTCAGGCAGTGGCTAGCAGAAATTAAGGCACTTCAGCAAAAGCTGGCAGAGGCCCGTCAGGAGTGTGATGAGGCCTATCGGGGTGCGTCTAACTGGCGTAAGCTCTACGAGACTGAAGCCCAACAGCGCCGCACCGAAACCCACTTAGCGCAGCAAACGATTGCAGGGCTAAAGGCCGAGCTACAGCGTTTGCAGGGGGGCTTTAGCGAAACCGACGCCAGTGAAGCCGATATCGCCGCCATTCAGGATAACGTAGCCCAACTGCAAACAGTCGACGACCTGCAAAAGAGCCTCGTACAAGTGCTAACCGAGCGCGATCGCCTCCAGCAGCAGCTTAAAGCCGAACAGCTCGATCACGAACGCACCCGCAAAGCGTTGACCAGTGCCCTTGGGGATACGGTCGATTTGCTCTCTAAAGAGCGTGCCCAGCGCAATGGCGCTGCCGAATCGAGTTCAGCAACGCCCCCCGCTAACTCTGCAACCTCCGGCCATCCAGCCAATATCGCAGATGGTTCTGCTAAAACCCCATCGCCTGGGCCACCGAGGTTAAATCAGGCTGAATCCCCTGTTTAATTTTGCCGTTGCCGTGATCGATGGCGGTACCCGGGTCTTTGAGTCCGTTGCCCGTCAAAACACAGACAATTTTGGCCCCGGCAGGCACCTGATCTTTCACCTTCAGCAGCCCGGCCACCGAGGCCGCGCTGGCAGGTTCACAAAAGATCCCTTCTTCACCAGCCAGCAGGCGATAGGCCGCCAAAATTTCTTCGTCCGTCACGGCGTGAAACTGCCCCTGGCTGGCGTCGCGCACGGCCACGGCCTTGTCCCAACTGGCGGGTTTGCCGATCCGAAT
>DATNOW010000496.1:0-4000 GCA_036703515.1 Chroococcidiopsis sp. | reverse complement strand
GTTGACAAACTCGATCAGCTCCTCGCCCGTCATCCCCTCCGGGTTCTTTGCCCACGCTGACCAGCGCAACCGGCTTTCGAGCGGCGATTTATATCCGCTAATGGTAAACGCCCACTCCTGCTCTTTGTCATCAAAAATCTTGAGAAAGAGCAGCCAAACAATCTGGCTAATGCGCTGAGCGTCGCCATCGACACCCACATCCTTGCGCATGATGTCTTGAATTGTTTTGATCAGAGTTGCGATCGCCATAAGTCATTTTCGTTCCACGTCATTCCCGCCCAAGCGGGAATTCAAAAGTCTTGGCATTCACATGCCAGATGTCATTATGTGCCATTCCCGCACAAACGGGAATCCAGAAGCCTTATCACCCAATCTCGTGTTTTTTATGCGCTGTAAAGCGACTCCTTTAAGTCGCGTACAGCCCGCTGGTAGTTGTCTAGCCCACCAAAAGCACGGACAATCTCCATCGGGGTGCCAAACTCAGTAAAAGGCGCAACCGTGAGAATTTGGGTTTCCTCGATCTGTCCCACGCCGCCATCGGCATACTTAGCCAACAGAGCTTCTAGCACTCGTCTCGCCTGATCGCCGTATTGTGTAAAATAATTGCGCTTTTTAACCTGCTCAGCCCGTGCCTGACGGGTTAGCGGCGGCATATCCCAAGCCACATGGCAAAGCAGGTCAAAGGGATCGCAATCTTTGCCGATCTCTTCAGCCAGCGCCTCAAAAAATACACCTTCATTCGCCAACTCATCCACGATCGCCTGTTTTTTGTCAGCGCTGCTCCAATGCCGCAGAAAATCATCCAGCGAGGCAAACTCCTTGGTTAAGGCCTTGCGGGTATAGTCCTTGAGCGACTCGGTAATCAGTTTGCCATTGGCATCAAAATACTGAACCCGCTCCGCCACCACCTTGACTTCAACATTCGCCACCACATAACGCCGCACATTGGGCTCATAATCAGAATCCGCAGAATCAGCCACCCCCGTCCATACATCGCTTTGACCCGGTTTAGGATACTGGTAGCCATCTTCGGGTTCCTCATCCTCTGGCAGATCGGGGGGCACGGGTGAGTCATCGAGAGACTTTGGCGCATAAATCTGCACAGGGTCGCCATCAAAATCAGGGTCTGCAAATAGCTCAGTGGCTTTTTTGAAATCGATGATCGTGAAATAAAACTTGCCGTAGTCTTCGTTGATGCGGGTGCCCCGACCAATGATTTGCTTAAACTCAGTCATCGACTGAATCCGCTGATCGAGCACAATCAGCTTGCAGGTTTCGGCATCCACCCCCGTGGTCATCAGCTTGGAAGTCGTCGCAATCACAGGATATTTATATTCTGGAACAATAAAATTATCCAGTTCCGCCTTGCCTTCTTCGTTATCACCCGTAATTCTCACCACATAACGAGAATTTTCGGCCGCTAGGTCACCGTTTTCATTGACCAGCGCTTGGCGCATCCGCTCTGCGTGGTCGATGTTTTCGCAAAAAACAATCGTTTTATCAAAGCGGTTTGTCTGCTTTAGAAACTCGCTGACTTTCCGAGCAACCAGTTGAGTGCGCCTTTCCAGCACCAGAGTTTTGTCAAAATCCTTTTGGTTATAAATCCGATCTTCAATCTCGTTGCCGTATTTATCGACCATGCCCTTGCCGGGTCGCCAGCCCGCCAGATCCTTATCGAGATCGATGCGCACCACTTTGTAAGGTGCAAGAAAGCCATCGTCAATGCCCTGTCGCAGCGAGTAAGTGTAGATGGGCTCACCAAAGTAGTCGATATTAGACACTTCTTTGGTTTCTTTTGGGGTAGCCGTCAAGCCAATCTGCGTAGCCGAAGAAAAATAATCCAGAATTTGCCGCCAGGCCGAGTCTTCTGCCGCACTGCCCCGATGGCACTCATCCACCACGATCAAATCGAAAAAATCGGGGCTGAACTGCTTATAGATATTTTGCTCCTCTTCAGTCCCTGTCACCGCCTGATACAGGGAGAGATAGATTTCATAGGCTTTGTTTGCTTGCCGCTTTTGGATCTTGGTCATCGCCGAGCCAAAGGGCTTGAAGTCTTTACGCTGGGCTTGATTAACCAAAATATTGCGATCGGCCAAAAACAAGATGCGTTTTTTGGTCTTCGACTTCCACAGCCGCCAAATAATCTGAAAAGCGGTAAAGGTCTTGCCTGTACCTGTCGCCATGACCAATAAAATGCGGTTTTGCCCTTTGGCGATCGCCTCAATGGTTTTATTGATCGCCAGCAGTTGGTAATAGCGTGGAGTCCTATTGCCGCCATCGCTGTAATAGTCTTGCGTGACCAGATTTTCCTGCTGCTCAGATAGCCCCCGGTGGGTAGACCACCACTGCCAAAGCGTATCAGCCGATGGAAACTCATCTAGCCCCAGTTCACGCTCAATGATGCCGTCCGTGGCAATCTTGTTATGAAACAAAAAGCCATCGCCATTGGAACTAAACACAAAGGGCACCTGGAGCATTGCGGCATAGCCCAGCCCTTGCTGCATTCCATCCCCTAAAGAATGAGTGTTGTCCTTTGCCTCGATGATGGCGATCGGTATATTGGGCTTGTAAAACAGCACATAGTCCGCCCGTTTATTGCGAGCACGGGTATGCAATTTGCCTCGAACGAGAATTCGTCCATTGGTTAATGGAAACTCCTCGCGAACTTGGGTGCTGGTGTCCCAACCTGCCCGTTCTAGAGCTGGGGTGATGTATTTGGTGCAGATATCACGTTCAGAGAGTTGCTTCTTATCCATGCGTTGGCATTCTCTCAGTCCTAAATGCTTGAGTTATTGCAATATATGCACCGATTAAGGCAACGGTCGCGCCATCGTAGGATTTTTTGAGGAAATTGAAACCTGTTTTTTAGCCCGCTCGTGAAAAAGTGGCGATCGCCGAAAAGATCTCATCCAGACCGTTCTAGCCCAGGATTACGGCAATACTGCATGATATTCAACATTAATTAATAGTTGGCACGTCCAAGCAAGCCTAGGGTTCGCCATACTCGAAAAAGCTACCGCCAGAGTAAATAAGAAAAATCCTGAATTGCCAGAGTTTAGAATCAGCATTGCCCGGTGGGGATGCGTTGGCGAATCCTCTGGGAACGAGAATCACCCCTGCTTATCTCTGGGGTCGGGTCGCCCAAAGGTAGAGTGCTCTATGCCTTCTGCCTCACAGACCTTGCGGATGGCTTTATTAATCGCCTGGGGAGTGCAGCCTAATTCTTCTGCAAGTTGCTTGGTTGTGGTCACACGCCGGGTTGAAAAATACGGGACAGGACATGCATACGACTGAACTTGACGCTATCCCCGTGGCTTCATTAAGCGATCGCTATGGGGTGGCCCGCAGCAATATCTACAACCGCTTAGCTGGGTTAAATATTGAACCGGAGAAGCAGGGGGGTAAAGCTTACCTCAATGCCGATCAACTGGCCCTGATGGATCGGCTGGATGAACACCTCAAGGCCGGAGGAACGATCGCTGATTTCCAAAGTGGGCAGATTGTCAGCCGTCCTACAGGACAGGCGCAAAAATCCTATAGGACACAGGACATTGCCCCAACCCCAACCTTTGGGTTAACGGATTTACCGGAGGCCATTGCGATGCGAGTGGCCGCTATCTTGCAACCGCCTGCGCTGCCCCCGACAAAACCCACCGATCCACTGGAGAACCTGCGCCGCCTGAATGAAATCTGCGAGCAGGGGTGGCATCTCTCTACCAGCCAGCTTGCGCCACTGCTGGGGCGGAAGTCTTTGAATGGTGCTTCTTTCCAACGCTATGGCTTTACCTTTACCAAGGTAGGCAGAAACGGTGCGGAGTCTGCTTGGAAGGTTACGAAAAGTGGCGATTGAAGGCGGTTTGCAGGGCGTTTAACTGCTGCTCAATTTGACTGATTTTATCTTCTGGGTTTTGGGGCTGATAATGCCGCAATAACAACTCAATGATGAGTTGCGATCGCTCGCGTTCATTTTCGGGTAGTTGACTATAGAGCTCGACCG
>DATNOW010000495.1:0-4600 GCA_036703515.1 Chroococcidiopsis sp. | reverse complement strand
CGCCGGACTGTGTGGAGTGGCCCGCCTTCTCCATGCGGACTCGGCCGAGCGTGTTTCATAAGCCATGCGGATGGTTGCACTCAGAGTGACGATATTTTAATTATGCGTCAAGCATAAGTTGATGCTATTGCGGTTTATACGGAGTATTAAAAAAATCTATAGAAACTTTGCAAAGGGTCGGTTTTCTGGCTTATGAAAATGTGAGTTCTCGCAAGTGAACCCTAGGGCATGACGGAAAATCAGCCCTTAGGGATATCAAAAATTGAACAAAAATCTGAGCTTGCTGCACCTTTACCCCTGAGCCAAAATCCGGCGGTGGTCTATTTGGCGCGGCTCAGTAGCAAATCTCGACGCACTCAGCAGGGCAGCCTAGATGCGATCGCTGAGATCTTTGGTGGGCAGTCATGCCTAGAGTTTGCGTGGTCTGCGCTGCGTTATCAGCACACCGCGGCCATGCGATCCAGTTTGGCTGAGCGCTATGCTCCGGCAACCGCCAACCGGATGTTGAGTGCGTTGCGCGGTGTGCTTAAAGAGGCGTGGCGACTGGGCTTGATTGACGCGGAAGACTATCACCGGGCGGCGGATGTCGCCAATATCAAGAGCCAAACCCTTCCGGCTGGGCGGGCTTTGAGCAAGGCTGAGATCCAATCGCTGTGGGCGCAATGCGCTGCCGATCAATCAGCGGCGGGCATTCGTGACGCAGCGCTGTTGGTGCTGCTGAGGGTCGGGCTGCGGCGCTCTGAAATAGTGCAGCTCGACGTGTCCCAGTTTGAGGTGAGCACAGGGCAGATCAAGGTGCTAGAGGGCAAAGGGCGCAAGGATCGGACGGTCTATGTGCCAGGGTGGGCGATCGCCCACATCACCAAGTGGTTAGAGCTGCGCAACGCCGAGCCAGGCCCGCTGCTGATGCCTGTAGATCGGTGGGGCAAAATTTGGCGGCGGCGGCTGACCGATCAGGCGGTGCTGGTGATCCTCCAAAAACGTGGCAAGCAGGCGGGATTGAGCCACTTTACCCCCCACGACTGGCGACGAACCTACGCTGGGGATTTGCTCGACAGGGGTGTGGATATTGTGACGGTGCAGCGGCTGTTGGGGCACGCCAACCCGGCAACTACAGCCAAATATGACCGGCGGGGTGAAGAGTCCAAGCGGGCCGCAACTCAATTACTGGCAGAGTAAAAATCAAAATTACAACGGCTGTAAATTTGTCCGCAGTCGGTACAACTGTACCGATTAGCAAGTCGCGATCGCAAGAGTGCGACAACGCCAAACCCAGCTACAAACGGGAATCCTAGCCTTGTCGCACGGCTGATTGTCGCAACCAATGTCGCAAGAGAATGACCCACGCAAAACAAGAGCTAAGGAGCTATTTGACCAGGGTGAGGATGTAACGGCGATCGCCCGCGAACTAAGCGTTAATCGAAAAACGATCCAGCGCTGGGCCAACGATGGGGCGTGGCGTGAAAAGCGTGACGTAATCCCAATTGGGCAGGCCAAGTCTAAGCAGGCTGCAACGGCTGGGCATCAAAACCCGCCTTCGGTTCGACGGCGGCGCGACCAGCCGATTGATGAGAGGGCGATCGTAGACGATGCGATTATCAGCCTGTCGGATATGCTCACCGGCATGAATAACCGTGGTGAGGATGTGCCGGTGGATACGCGCGGCGTTGGTGGCGTGGCCGGTGCGCTGGTGAGATTGTTTGAATATCGACGGAAGATCAACCCTCCTACAGCCGCAGATCTGGCAGAAATGGCGATCGCCCTTGGGGTGTCGCCCACTGAGTTTGTGGCTGAGCTGAAAGCCAAATGGCAGCAAAGAGCCTGAAGCAAGAGCTGATTGATCAGCTTGAAGATGCGTTTGGGCTAACGGCGGATGAGGTATCTGCCTACTCTCAATACGCCAACGATCCGATTGGTTTTATTGAGGCTGAGCTTAAAAAGACCTTGACGGCAGAGCAAAGGGCGATCGCCCTCTCTGTCAGAGACAACCGCGAAACCAACGTGCAGGCTAGTCACGGCATTGGTAAAACGATGCTGTCGGCGTGTCTTGTGTTGTGGTGGGTTTTGAGCGTGGGTGGGCTGGCCATCACCACTGCACCAACAAAACGCCAAGTGCAAGAACTGCTGTGGGGCGAAATTCGCAAGACCCACGGCAAATTAAACCTGCCTGGCGATCGCGGTCAGACGTTTTTACGAATTTCCGAAGAGGCTCGCGCTCTGGGCTTCACTGCCTCAGACACCAATTCCAACGCATTCCAAGGGGTGCATCACGAGCGGCTATTGGTGATTGAGGATGAGGCGTGTGGCATCAGTAACGACATTGATGAGGGTGCAAGCTCTTGTGCAACGGGTGCGATGAACCGATTTCTGAGGGTAGGCAACCCGATCGCCACTGGGGGGGCGTTTGAAAAAGCCTGCAAGCATTCGCACATCAGGGTGCCAGTGTGGAGCCATCCAAATGTGGCATGGGCCTATGAGTGCAATTCAGATGGGGTGCATCGCCTCAAGTCCGCGATCGCCCTTCAAATCACTGGCAGTGACGGCAAAATCAAGCCCCAGAGTCAATGGCCGCCAGCACTGCCACGCGATCTCATTCCTGGGGCTGTGTCAATCCAGTGGATTGAAGAGGTAAGAGCGAAATATGGCGAGGGCTCTGCCTACTGGCAATCGCGGGTTGAGGGCTATTTCCCGGAAGACGCAGCGCAGTCGATTGTGCCACGCCGATGGTTTTTGGCAGCTCGGCAGCGCTATGATGCCAATCCTGATTTTTGGGATGCACAGTCCAACAGCCACGCCTCGCGCTATGGGCTGGATGTGGGCGACGGCGGCGATGACCATGCGATCGCCCGCTGGCGTGGTGCAGTGCTCTATGCAGCTCGGGCAGTGCCTACTAAGGGCGATCAAGAGGACGTGACTCGTGCGGCGGCGCTGGCGATCGCTGCATTGAGAGAGAGCAGTGGCACCATCAGCGTTGACCGGGGCGGCTGTGGCGCTGGGGCTCAAGCAATCCTCAAAGAGCAGGGCTATCCATCAACCGGGGTGCATTGGGGCGAGGCGGCCAAAGACAGCGCCCAGTTCATCAACGCTAAAGCCGAGGATTTTTGGCTACTCCGAGAGGCGTTTCGCACAAACGAGGTGGCGATCGCCCCACTAGGCGAGTTTGAAGAGGCGGCCATGGAGGATTTGGCTGGGATCTATTGGGAGATGACCTCAACCGGCAAAACCAGGATTGAGGACAAAGCTAAAACCCGCAAGCGACTGCACCGCTCACCCAACGTAGGAGATGCGATCGCCCTTGGGTTTAGACAGCCGCCAGTTGCCGCAAGGCGCTATACGCCTGTAACAACGCGCCGTTGGTAGGAATCCTGCTACAGAACGCGATCGCTTCCCACGCTGTGAAAAGACCCGAAACCCTGCCCGCCGTCGAGAATTACGACTACTACAACGGCGACCATTGGCCGCACTGGATTGGGCCGAAGGTGCCCGACAAAGATCCTCGCGCCAAGGAATTAATGTCCGAGGTAGAGAGGGTTTTCCAAAGCATCAATCTAATCCGCGAATGCTGCGATCGCCACGTTGCGGCATTGATTGGCAAGTTTCCGGTTTGGTATATCAAGGGTGCTGATGGCAAACGCATCCCCACAAAAAATGAGCAGGGTGAAGCCCTCGACACGCCAGCGGCTAGGGCTGAGATCGACTTGCAGCGCTGGCTAGATGCGGTGATGCAACGATCAGACGCCGGAGTTACGGCACAGGGCGATCCTTTCTGGCAGGCGGTAACCGATCTATCGGTAGTGGGCAATGCAAGCTTGCGGCTGTGGCAACCGTCACGATTTGCTGAAGATCCTGACCCAATCAAACGCATTCACCTGCACTCCCCCAAGCTTGGCTCTGTGTCTGTCAAGCGGGGTGACGACGAATTTGTTGATGAAATCTCCTATAGCTACGGCGCTGGCTATCAGGAGGTTGAGACGATGGACGGCGATACTTTGACCGTCACAACCAAAAAGGGCGGCGCAGCCGAAGGTGAGCCCATTGAGATTGACACGGGTGGGCGCTGGACTATTGCGGTGATGCGATCGCCATCCCTCCTAACGCCGCAAATCCGACAGAACCAGGATGCGATTAACCATGCCGCTACGATGCTGCTCAGAAACCAAGAGCAGGCGGGCTTTTTAGAGCGGATTTTTCTAAATGCCCAGCCCCCTGGCAAGTGGGTTAAAGACGAGACCGCCCTAGAAGGGGAGAGGTTTGAACCCGACGAGGAAGGATTAGCGCACGGGCCAGGGCAAGACGTGTTTTTAATGGGCGTCCCTACAGGTGACCGAAGCAATCCCAGCTATTCCAACGCAGGGGTTGCGTTTCGCGATCCGGTTAATCCGGCTACTTTCCTGGACTCAATCCGCGGATTTCGCGGCTATGTTTATCACGCTTTCGGTCAAGGACACCTCCTGATTGAGGGGGATGGCAGCATGAGCGGCGTGAGCCGAATCCAGCTCAGGCAGGATTTTGAGGTGATCCTAACCCGACAAAAACGTGTGATTGAGGCGGCGATCGCCTCAATCCTCAACATTGTCTTAAGGATTCTTGAATACACCGA
>DATNOW010000494.1:0-3233 GCA_036703515.1 Chroococcidiopsis sp. | reverse complement strand
ATCCCCGCATCAATTGATATTCTGAGTCGCTCACAGTCTGGCGATCTAGCGCTGGCAATTTAGCTTTGCGATTTCTGAGAAAGCGATTCTTGAGAATGCGTTTTCTAAGAAAACGACTTGCCGCAGCCGCAGGTTTGGTTGGCGTTGGGGTTGGTGAACTGAAAGCCGCCGCCAATCATCGCGTCGCTAAAGTCCAACACCAGCCCATAGAGATAGAGCAAGCTTTTGGGATCGCTGACGACCTTAAAGCCGTCGTAGTCAAAAACTTCGTCGGTATCGCGAATGTTGCCTGGCTCTTCAAAGTCCATCAGATAAGACATGCCAGAACAGCCCCCTTGACGAACACCGACCCGCAAGCAAAGATCTCGACCTTGTTTTTCTCGTAGTGCCAAAACTTGGTTGAGGGCAGATTCGGTCAACAGGATGCCCCGTTGTTGGGTCTGAGTTGCCTGTGTCATGGATTGTGCTAACTCCTCGTGCTGATAACTTAACCGGCTATTTTTCTTAAAGACCAACACGCGCAGTGGGTATGGCCAAAGTATGACATTGATTACCCTGCGATCGCACTGCAACGCAGGATATCTTTGGGATTTCTTCTTACTTGATGGTAGCGGATTTCAGGCGAGTTCGGCGGCAAGTTTGGCGGTGGGCACTGAGGGAGCGTGCGATCAGAGAACCATAAAGTTTCGACACAGAAGAGGGGAGCATCAGGTCAGTGTTTAAGATGAGTACTAATAAGCTCGCAAGAATACGCTTGAACAGATACGCTCGCATGGATACGCTCGAATAACTAGCCTGAAAGAAGGCTAAGCGCGAAATAAGTGTGAATAGAAGTGCGAACAGGTGTGCGCAGGGGGGCAAGTCAGTACTAAGCTACTGAAGCACTGATTTGATTGCGGATTTGCCTTTGGATCCGACTATGGATCTGCCTACAGGTCCGCCTACGGATCTGCCTTTGGATCTGACTACTGATCCGATGACTGATTTGATTTGTAGATCTGCGGGCTAACCTCAAGATCGCGATCGCATCGGGTTTGGTTCCGGTTTTCTAGTGTTAAGAGCACGATCTGCGGTGTGCTGACTCGACTTTTTTATTGTTAACGTTAGTTGTTATGACGACTCTGAATCCCTCTACACTCCGTCGACTCAAAAAGCTGCGCCAAATTCCCAGCGTGTGGGAAGGCGATCGCCGCGTCATTACTCCGGGATTTCCAGATAGCCATGATTCTGACCCTGATGCCAAAGGTGAGTGCATCATTTGGGTAGACGGCACCGAAGGGATCGTCCGGGCGATGGATTTAGTCTCGTCAGATATGGGCCCCGAAGCGGTAGTGCGGACGCTGCTGCGGGCGATGGAGCATCCCCACAGCGCAACGATACCTGCCCGCCCGCAAAAAATTGTGGTCTGCAATCGCGAGATTCAGTTTTTCTTGCGGGGGGTGCTGCAAGACCTCGGCATTGTGGTCGATTACGACCCCGTATTGCCGCTGATCGAAGAAATTTTTCGGGGGCTGCAAGAGGTCGCAGGCAACCGTCCACCCCAACTGCCGGAGGGGCAGGCCGAAGCCTTGCATCAGGTGGCCGCCCAGCTTTGGCAAGATGCCCCGTGGGAGCATCTGAATGAAGAGAAAATCATCACGGTTGCGCTAAATTACGGCGACGTTGACACGCTCTATGTCTCTATCCTCGGCATGCTGGGGATGGAATATGGGATCTTGATGTATCGGTCGCTAGAATCCCTGAAAACCTTTCGCCAGCGCGTATTGGCGGCGGATGATTCGCCGGAGCAGCTAGAAGAAGCCTTTTTGGAGCAAGATTGCTTTTTTGTTACCTTCGACCAAGACGATGAGGCCGAAGACTTTGATGAGGCGATCGCGGCTGATGGGGTGCTGCCTTCCTTTGGCAACCTCCATCCCCTAGAGGGGATGCGCCCGATGCTCGACGAAGAGGAAGCGATCGCCGTGTGGCTGGCGCTGACGGCCCTGCATCGATTCTTTCAAGCCAACCTGAAGGCCTTGTCGGGCGAGCAATTTCCGGCGATCAGCAGCAACTACCGCCTGCCCAACCCCAAAGACGGCAAAAAGAAAGTAGCGGTGACCGTCTCTACCCAGCCCGAGCTGTCTCAAGAGCTAGAAGCGATGGCGAGCGAGATGGAGGGCCTAGATTCGGAGGGTTGGAATAGCAGTTTTCCGTTTCCGCCGACGCTGCGGGATGATCTGATTCCCCATGAGGCGTTTTATAGCCTGGGAGCGCTGCCCTGGGAGACGCTAACCATGCTGCGCAGCACGATCAAAATCCACCACGAAGCTGAAGCAGAATTTCCGATGACGGGCGATGGCTTTCCGGTGCTGCTGATCCAAACGTCGCGCCCCAAAGCCCTAGAGCTGATCAGCAAGCTCGATGCGGTGGGTGGGGCTGCTGCGATTTGCTTTAACCCCGGCGAAGATCCGCTGGCGAATATTCGCTACGACCTCGGCATTTTGCAGGCTGGCAATGGCGAAATGTTCCTGTTTGGCGAATTTCAAGAAGAAGATCCGGTGCACGTGCAGGCGCGGAAAAAGTGGGATCAGCGCTGCAAAAAGACGAAGGGTCACTGCGGGCTGGTGATTGCTAAGGGTTTTAAGGGGGCCAATCGCGGCAACCCGAATCTGGGCGACATGATGGCCCTGTTTGAGGTGCGATCGCTGTCGTCTAGTGATTTGGGACTTGGCCCCCTAGAGCTGGTGCCTAAGTTTTACTAGGGGATTAGGGCAAGCGCCACAGCTTGACGGTGTTATCGACGCTGCCGCTGGCAAAGGTGCGGTTGTCGGAGCTAAAGGCCACCGACCAGATTTCGCTGTCGTGCTGGGCTTGGAAGGCGATGGGCCGATCGGTTTCGAGATCCCAGAGCTTAACGGTGTTGTCGAGCCCGCCGCTAACCAAAAAGCGACCGTTGGGGCTGAGCGCGATGGACTTAATTTCTCCATCGTGGGCTTGCAGGGTTTGTTCGGGCTCCCCTTCTAGATCCCAAATTCGGACGGTATTGGTCGGTTCGTCGCGGATGCCGCCGCGCTTGGCGCTATAAATCATCCGATCGCCGTCGGGGGTAAAGGCCACCGACCACACTGGGTGGACGTAGGGGCCAAGCGCAGTTTCGACCTCTTCATCCTCTAGGTTCCATAGCTTCACGGTGCGCCCTAGGGTGGTGCTGACTAAGGTTTTACCGTCGGGGCTAAAGGTCAGCGATAAAATTT
>DATNOW010000493.1:0-3477 GCA_036703515.1 Chroococcidiopsis sp. | reverse complement strand
GGTGCCATACCCGGTGTGTCGGCTTGGCCCGAGTGTGCAGATTCAGATGCGATCGCCGATCTTAAATACGGCGTTTACACATCTGGCCTATCAGGCGGGGCTGACGGTGAGTGTGATGGGCGATCGCGAGGATGCGACGATGCCGCTGCTGACGGATGATGCGGCGATTGCGGCGACAGCAGCGGCGACGACGGCTCAGCCGATTGTGTGGCTGGCCCATACGACGCAGCCCGCACCCAAGACGATCGCAGCCCAGATTGATCTGTCGATTACGGCGACTCAGTTGCGCGAGGCGATCGCGGCGGTGGCGGCGGGGCAGCCGTGGGGGGTGGCGGCGGAGCCGGAGACGCCAGGGTTGTCTGAGCGGGAGCAGGAGGTGCTGAGTTTATTGGCCAAGGGATTGCGCGATCGCGATATTGCCAGTGAGCTGCACATTAGTGCCCGCACGGTTAAATTTCATATCAATAACATATTGACGAAACTCAATGCCCGCACGCGGGGCCACGCCATTCACCAGTCGATTGTTAACGGCTGGATTCGAGAGTAGTGTTCCGGTTTTTGTTGCGGGTGTTATAACGTCACGTGTGAGCGCTGGGTGTGAACGTCATAATGTGAGCGTTTTTTACGAAGTTCGATAAAATTCCTTGAAAGAGGTAAATTTAGCTGTGTTGAGCATGGCGATCGCTCCTACCTCAAGTTGCTACCCCCAATTGGCTTGCCCAATATATCGGTTTTATTGGCGAAGAATGCAAGGTCTGATGGGCGCAGTTTAGGGGCGCAGCATTCTAGAGGATTGCAGAATGGCGAATGGGATCGTTAACCATTGGGCCATTTTGACCATAGCTATTACGTCTGATTTCAGGGTTTCTGTCGAACGCCATTCACTATGGCACTACGAGGGCATCTAGCATGAATCAGTTTTTAGATACATTAGGCAGTCAATTAGGCGGGTTTTTGCCTAGCCTTATGGGCGCGATCGCGATCCTGATTTTGGGATGGTTTGTCGCGACGATTGTGGCCTCGGTTACAAGAAATGTTTTAAAGCGTACGGATATCGATAGTCGTCTCGCTCCCTTGTTTACTGGGCAGACGGCATCTGGGCAGACGGCAAGCCCACTGCCCTTGGCTAACTGGATTGCAACGGCGGTCTACTGGATCATCATGACGTTTGTGTTGGTGGCATTCCTCAATGCACTCAACCTAGAGGTGGTGTCTCAACCGCTGAATAATTTCCTCCAGCAAATCTTTAGCTACCTGCCAAAAGTTGGCGGTGCGGTGGTGCTATTGGCGATCGCCTGGGCGCTGGCGACGGTCTCTAAGCTGCTGGTGACTCGCGGGCTAGAGCGGTTTCATCTCGATGAGCAACTGGCGCAGCAAACCGGCAATACATCCGCAGAAAGCCCGTTTCTATTGAATGAAACTCTGGGCAATGCGCTGTACTGGTTTATCTTCCTGTTTTTCTTGCCGCTGATTTTAGATGCGCTAGATTTACAGGGGCCGTTGCAACCCGTACAAAATCTGCTGGATTCCATCCTTTCGGTCTTACCGCGCCTGTTTACCGCGACCATCATTGGCGCTGTCGGCTGGCTGATTGCCCGGATTATTCGCGGCATTGTCACCAATCTGCTGGCGACGACGGGGGCCGACCGCTTGGGGGCTAAATTTGGTCTGTCGGCAGAGTCGGGGGCGGTGTCGCTGTCGACGCTGACGGGCACGGTGGTTTATGTGCTGGTGTTGATCCCCACGGCGATCGCGGCTCTCAATGCCTTGGCAATTGAGGCGATTTCTGCCCCGGCGGTGCTGATGCTCGAAGATATCATGCGGCGCATTCCCCAAGTGCTGACGGCGGCACTGGTGCTGGTGGTGTTTTATGTCATCGGTAAGTTTGTGGCTGAGTTGGTCACTAACCTATTGACCAGTTTTGGCTTTAATAATGTGTTTACTTGGCTGGGGTTGCCCAGTGTACCGCTGATCCCGGCGACGGCACCGGAGACAGCGGCACCTACCGATGCGACCGATCCAGTGGGGGGCAGCCCTGCGCCTAGAGGCCGCACGCCTTCGGAAATCATCGGGGCGATCGCCTGGATTGCGATTATCCTATTTGGCGCGGTGGCGGCTTCGGAAGTGTTGCAGTTTGCTGAGATCACGACCATCGTGCGGGCGATCTTGCGAATTTCGGCGCAGGTTTTGAGCGGGGTTGTGGTGTTTGCTGTGGGCCTTTATCTGGCCAACCTCGCGTTTGGGTTGATTGCGAGTTCGGGCAATCGCCAAGCCCGAATCTTAGGGCAATCGGCTCGCATTGCCATCATTGCGCTGGTGGGGGCGATGGCGTTGCAGCAGATGGGTGTGGCGACCAATATCGTCAACCTTGCTTTTGGTCTGCTGTTGGGGGCTATTGCGGTGGCGATCGCTCTGGCCTTTGGGCTCGGCGGGCGCGACATTGCAGCGGAGCAAATCCGCGAATGGCTGTCTGCCTTCAAGCAAAACCCCTAGTTTCTAGCCATCCCGTCCAATTCTCTGTAAGGGCGCACCGCGGTGCGCCCTTACAGAGAATTTCAGGTTATTAAATCCATGATTCCAATCTCCAATCGGCATTATTCAGGTGTTATTCATCAGGTGTTATTCAACAGAATTGGCCGTTGCAAAATCGTTGGGGTCGTAGCCGATATCGCCAACAAAGCAAAACGACAGAATCAGGTTAAAGGGCGATCGCCCCAGGGTTTCTAGGCTCAGGCCAGCCGGGATCATCTGCTGAATGTCGTGCTGAAACCGCTGCCATTCTCGCTGGGCGTAGTTGTCGCCGTTGGGAAAGGGGAGTTCTAGGGTTTGCATGAGATGGGCGATCGCCCGCTGTTCTTCTAAGGAGTCTGCTGGGTGGGCGGTTTGCTCAAAGTAGGCATTGATTTCAACAAAGGCGTAGCGCATAAAGTCGGGATAGCGACCCGAGAGCGCCAAAAAGGCAATGATGGTTTGTTTGATTTCGGGCGGTGGTTCGCTGTGGGCCGATGACCAGACGATTTTGAGAATTTTGAAAATGTTGATCAGCCGTTTGGCCGTGCGGGGTGAAATATCGACGTGCTGACAGCAGGCTTTGATGATGTCAAATTCAGCTTGGGTGAATTTGGTGATCTGGGCGATGTCTTCGGTTAAGACGGTTGGTGTGTCGTCGGTTGGCGCTTGCTCTAGGCTGGGGGCTGCTTTTAGGTTTGCCTCTGGGGTGCTGACGGAAGTTTGGGAGAATGCCATGGCACTGGCCGTTGTGTTTTCTGAAAGGGGCGATCGCCGTTCTAGCTGAGATCCTTCCTCAGAGGGTGCCGCAGATATTGCCTCAGATATTGATGTTGAATGGTCATCGAGGGGACTGGATGGCGCACTCTGCTGCGTTTGTTGAGCAATGGCCGATAAAGGTTCTGATAACAGTTCCGATAACGGTAAAGGTGCAGATGGCGGCGATTCCAGTTCAATTTGCGATGTTAA
>DATNOW010000492.1:0-3247 GCA_036703515.1 Chroococcidiopsis sp. | reverse complement strand
GGCCGTAGCATTACACTGCAAAACCTGAGTGTCGGGGGCATGAACAATAAAGCCAGCATTCATGTGATCGATCAAGTGGCGATATTTGCGTTCGCTCTCGCGCAGCGCAAGCTCTGTCTGCTTGCGTTCTGTAATATCGCTGTGGGAACCGACCATCCGGATCACGTGACCAGCCTCATCCCAAAGAGCTTGCCCGCGGTCGAGAATCCACTTATAGGAGCCGTCTTTGCAGCGCACCCGGTGCTCTGTGCTGTAAAACGGAAGACGCTGATCGAAGTGCTCTTGCACAGCGTCCATCACCCAGCCTAAGTCATCGGGATGCACCCGTGTTGTCCATTCATCTAGGCTGTTAGACATTTCGTGATCGGCATAGCCTAGCATCTCTTTGAGGCGACGCGAAAAGAACACGGTATTGGTTTGCACGTCCCAGTCCCAGATGCCGTCGTTATTGCCGCTCAGGGCCAACTGCCAGCGTTCTTCACTTTCCCGCAGGCTCGACTCAATCTGCTGACGGTGGATGATTTCGGTTTGCAGCCGCAAATTGCTCTGTTTGGCTTGCCGGGCGTAGCGTTCAGAGCGCTGCCCCAAAATGATGGTTAATGCCAATGTCCAGACGCTGAGTAACCCGCCCCACAAGACGACGCTAGGCAAGGGCGATCGCCCATCTCTCAACAGTTCCGCGGTTGGGACAACCTGAACTTGCCAATCTAAGCCATAGATTGGCACCTTCATAGACTGAGCTAACGCGGTAGTGGGTAGAGCCTCATGCTGACGATAAATCAGCCCAGTCTGGTCATAAACCTGAATTTCATAGCGCGTCGAGGGCTTTAAAAGCCGGTCAAAAAACGTTTGAAACCGAACTACACCCAGGATGAAGCCGTCAAACCGTTTTGCTGTAAGTAGATTGGTCGATGGGCCGGTTAATGGATTGCTTAATGGATTGCTTAATGGATTTGTGGATGGACTAATTAACGGATTAACCCACAGCGGCACGCAGATCAAAAATCCCGAGCCCCCTTGTGCCAAAAGCAAGCTGTGGGTTACCAGGGTTTGATCGAGATCGCGAGATACTCTCAGGGTGACGTAGCGGCGCGGCTCGTGACTGAGATCGAGGTTTTGGGCACGCTCATTGCCCTGGTTTGGCACCACCCAGCGCACCCGAAACGTAGAATCTACCCATTCAATCGCCTGCAGACCAGAATAGTCTTGGATATGGGCCTTAGCGTCTGCTGCCCAAAACGGCTCAGCGGTGCCGTTGTCTACCTCCCAGCGTTTGGCCATGCGCTGCAAGGTCAATACTTGGTTAGTTAGTTCTCGGCTCAGTTCACTTTCAACAGTTGCGGCTTCCTGCTGCACAAGTTGCTGAAGGTGCTGCTGTTCTTGAATCTGTAGCTGCTGCCACAACCCTAAAACGGCGATCGTGCCGACCACGCCCAACAGCAAAGGGATCCAATATCGCCGCAGGGTCTCTTGGATGGACTGAAGCCGTGGGTTGTTTGACTGTCTCACAGGCTACATCTCCCAAACGGGTAGGATGATTGATCGGGCGCGATAAAATTCATGTCCCAAAGTTTGGTGCCTAAAATTATCTTACCCATGGCCTCTGACCCTCTCCCATCAAGGGCTACAACTGTAACAGTTGCGCCTAGCGGCACGAAGCGCAGGGAGTGCCAATTATTTATTGGTGACGTAATTTTTGTACTTGAATCTTTACGATTGAATTTCTGGTCTGAGGTTTCTGGTCTTGAATTTTATGGGCTGACCAATCACCAAAATCCTGGATCTGTGGATTTATCTGTGAATCTAATTTATCTGTGGATTATCTGTGGATCTAGTGGATTTAATGGTGGATTTGTAGATCAATGTGCGATCGCGATCGCCAACACGAATCTTAACGCTTAGGGGAAAGGGAAATGCTAATCTAAGGATTGCTAACGAGCTCGATTTGGTTTTAGTGGGGTTCAGCCACTAAAAGTAATGGGGAAAATTCGGTGAAAATCCGATGCTGTCCCGCAACTGTAAGCCAATTGGAGACTGCTGATTGTCGGTTTTGGCGCGGGTTTTACTAACCTAGCCTAAAGTCTCAAATCAAAAGTCAACGGTTGTTGTAAGCCAGGATGCCCGCCAAAGCTTTGTGCTCGTAGCGTAATCGACCATCTGCGAGGTACAGGACATGGTTAGCACAACTTTAATTTGGCAGCGGACACAGCAACTGACGCTTTCTCTGCCGGTGCAGGCGAGTCTGCTGACGGGGCTCTGCATGTTGACGCTTTGGACTTTCTATTTTTCGACCTATCCCCCGGCTCACAATGCGGTGCATGAGACGCGCCACCGCACCTTGGCCGTAGCCTGCCACTAAGTGATTGGGGATTAAATAACCTGAAATTCTTGACCAAGGGCGCACAGCGGTGCGCCCCTACACAGAACTTGGCTGATAGAAATTATTTAATTTGCAATCCTCAGAGGCTGTTGGAGAGGAGGGGTGAAAAGTAACACCAATTCTCCATAGGGGCATGGCATCTTATTGTCAGATTACTGTCACTATTGCCAGATTATTACCCGATTAACAACATTTCAAAAGTTCTTTGAGATTGCCGAGGCTATGAAGCTAGCGATCAGGAATTTTTCAGCTAATAGTACCAATGGTATCCCCATTTGTAGGGTGTGTTAGGCTCTAGCCGTAACGCACCAGAAGTATTTTATTTATAGCAGTAATTCACGGGGCAGATTTGTTTTAGGAGTTATCGATAGCAATCTGAATTGATTGATGAACGTGGGATGGGCATTTTGCCCGTGCAGGCGAGACGCCTGCCCCACAGATTTTTACACTTCACTTAGGATTGCTACATAAATTGCGATCGCCTATTTTTTAGAGTGACTTTTTTGTGAAATTAACACAATATTTTGGTCTTTTTTTGGCGGCTGGACTGTCTAGCCTTGTGGTCTACTTAGGCAGCGCTCCACCCGTTGTTTCTCAGCCCGTAGTGCAGTTAGAAACCGAGCCGCCGCTCAATCAGGTGGTGCCTGCCGCCGCACCCGTGCAGCTTAACTTGCAGGCCGTCGATAGCAGTCAGCGGCCCTTGGCTGATGCCAACATCGCAATTCGCCTGTTGACGCCTGCAAAAACGCCGTGGCTCACGTCAGACTTTCCGATTGTCGAGGGCACAACGCTGCTGGCCATGAATGCGATCGCCCCAACTGGGGCGCTGCAAATTGAGCAAACCTTGCCCATTCGCGGCACCTATCG
>DATNOW010000491.1:0-3098 GCA_036703515.1 Chroococcidiopsis sp. | reverse complement strand
CGTCTTCCACGAATCTTCCATGAATCTTCCATGAATGAGATCGGCACTGGGCCTGCTCTGTCCCTTTGACCTCACTCTATCGCCGCGCCCACAGGGAATCAAAACACCGGACGCATGACATCCATCACTAAAATCGATGGTTCTATCGGATAGCACCGCCGAGGTTGTGGGTACAGGGGTACACCCCGGCGGAGTGTTTCAAAACGCAGAACTAAAATCCTAGGGTCGTAGATAATGGACTTTTTAGTGGGCGTAGCCCCCAACGCTGATGAAACCACTTAAGCTTTTATTCATTCGCCATGCCCAGTCGGTGGGCAATGTGCAAAAGCGCATGCAGGGTCAGGGAGACTTTGGCTTGACCGAGGAAGGCAAGCGCCAGGCTGAGAAATTGGGACATCGCTTGCTGGATGAATCGTGGCGGCCATCCCATGTCTATAGCAGCCCCCTGCGGCGAGCGCTGCAAACAACGGAACTGCTGCTAGCTCCTTTTATGGCTGAGCTATTGCCGACAACGGTGAGCGATCTGGTCGATGGCGAGGTCGATTTGCCCCTAGAATCTCTAGCGGCGATCCACGGCGATATTACGGTAGAGTATGCGACCGAGCTGCAAGAGCACCAAAACGGCATTTTTGAAGGGCTGACTTGGCCAGAGGCGCGGGCTCAGTATCCGGCGCTGTGTGAGGCGTTAGAGTCGTCCTCCGATTGGATTCCGATTCCGGGGGCAGAGACGCTAGAGGAAGCGCGCGATCGCTGCCACCAGTTTGTCCAAAAAGTGCTCAAACGTCACCGCAATGGCGACCAGGTCTGGGTGATCAGCCATAGCTGGATCTTGCAACACCTGATCGCAGAGCTGTTGGGGTGCGATCGCTCGTGGCGAATTGCCAGCCGCAACACGGCTGTATTTGAATTTTGGATTGATCACGCCCGCTGGCAGCGCACCGACCAAAATCGGTTTAATACGGACCTATGGCAAATCCGTCGCTTTAACGACTGTCGCCATTTGCACACGGGCGATCGCTAAGCCTCATATCCCAAGCGCTATCCGTGACATTTTTGGTGCCACTGCCAGGCATGGGTGATGATCTGCTGCAAATCGGCATACTGGGGCTGCCAGCCCAGCACGTCCCGCGCTTTCTCACCGCTGCCCACCAGCGCAGGCGGATCACCCGCACGGCGATCGCCCATTACAACTGGAATTTCGCGTCCCGTCACCTGCTGGGCCATATCGATCACCTGCTTGACCGAAAATCCTAGCCCGTTGCCGAGGTTAAAGCGATCGCTCTCGCCCCCCTTGAGCAGATAATCGAGCCCCAAAACATGGGCGTCGGCCAAATCGCTGACGTGAATATAGTCGCGGATGCAGGTGCCATCAGGGGTGGGATAGTCGGAGCCAAATACCGAAATCGAGTCGCGCAGTCCCAGCGCCGTTTGCAGCACCAGCGGGATCAAATGGGTTTCAGGATTGTGGTTTTCGCCCAAGCGCCCGCTGGGGTCGGCCCCGGCTGCATTGAAATAGCGGAAGCAAACTGACTTAAACTGATGAGCCACGTCAAAATCAGCCAAAATCCGCTCCACCATCAGCTTGGTTGCGCCATAGGGGTTAATTGGATTTTGGGGCAGATCTTCCGTAATCGGCACCGCTGTAGGAACGCCGTAGGTGGCACAGGTTGAGGAAAAGACAAACTTCTTGATATTGGCGGCCACCATAGCATCCAGCAGCGTCAGGGTGCCGGTGACGTTGTTGCGGTAATATTTGCCGGGGTCTGTCACCGACTCGCCCACGTAGGCATAGGCGGCGAAATGCATCACGGCAGCAATGGGGCGATCGGCGAAGAGCTGATCCAGCAGGGTACGGTCATTGGTATCGCCAACCACCAGCTCGGTTTTAAGCACATCGGTGACGATGTCTCGGTGGCCGTATACCAGGTTATCGAGCACAACTACGTCATAGCCTGCGTTCTG
Organism: Chroococcidiopsis sp.; assembly: GCA_036703515.1. Taxonomy (GTDB): domain Bacteria; phylum Cyanobacteriota; class Cyanobacteriia; order Elainellales; family Elainellaceae; genus DATNOW01. The sequence continues at coordinate 1,136 of DATNOW010000491.1, read as the reverse complement.
TAGCGCCAAGACCGCATGGGAACCGATATACCCAGCACCGCCCGTAACGAGTATCGTTGGCTTGTCCTGTGACATCTATGTACCTCTTAATCCAGTTGATCGTTCTACTGCTTGATAGATTTATAGCAGCTGAAGGGGAGCTTGCCGCGATCGCCCTCCTTGAGGTCAACGGATCTTTGCGCGATCAGACGAGTCTTTGCGATGTCTTTACATGGTGTTTCCTCAAGATGCTTTTGTATCAGCGGGAAGAAATACCAGCCGCAAGAGACATCAGCAGAAAGAACAAACATCAGCAGAAAGCATGCGATCGCCACCTACCGGGGCAGATCATCAAACGGATCATTACCCGAATCGCTGGCCGCGTGAGTCCAGGGCCAGGTCATCAGCTCTTTGTCGGGGCAGCTTTCGACTCCCTCCGAAACACCGTAGGGATGCATCCCGCAGACCAACATGACGCCGTTATACATTTGCCCGTGATAGTGGCGGCAGCCGATGCAGACCGGGTGCTGGTTGAAAACGGGTTCGATGGCGCGGCTGACGGGCTCGGACGCTTGGTTGAAGGCCGCGTCGATTTGGGCGGCAAACTGCATCAGCGGTTCGGCCATTTCATTGAGCTGTTCGTCGAGCTGTTCTAAGGGTGGGGCGATCGCGATCTGGAGCTGCTCCGCCAGTTCTTCTGACCACTCGATCAGCGAATCGGCCGCCTCATTCACTTCCTGCGTGACCGTCTGGAAAAACCGATCGGTTTCGTTAAAAACACCGTCCCAAAACAGCAGCCATTCTTTTTGCCAATCGTCCATAGCTCCCCACAACCCTACGCGATACGGGTACATTAACAGGCTACTGCTGAAGCTTGCGGAGTTCATCCTGGAGTTTTTGCACCTGCGATCGCAAGTCCTCCACCCTAGCGTCCGGTTCAGGCGGCGCGGCAGACTCTTCATCGTCGTTGAGAATTTCGATGCGGCGCGGCTCAGACGGTCTAGAATCGGGGGCGTCCCCTGCCTCCGACTGGGCGCGGGTAACCATATCATCGACCATGCGCTTGGCTTCTTCGGTCGTCAGTTCACCCCGAGCCACCATCTCATCGGCTAGCTTTTGGGCCTGCGATCGCAGTTCTGCCAGAGTGCTGCCAGCCT
>DATNOW010000490.1:0-7151 GCA_036703515.1 Chroococcidiopsis sp. | reverse complement strand
CGTTTTCTGGAACCTAGGCGAAAGCCTCTGTAGAAAGGCTTATAACCTACACAGGGTCGAGTGTGCGGCCCATTCCTTCGTGTATAGAAGCATTGCCCACGACATGAGCTTGCACCCCAGACTCGTTATACTGACTGCGACGATACACTCTCCTACTCAAACAACTACAGCGCTATGACCAACCCACCCCCCTCTGACTTTACGCCGCCGTCTTCTCCGACTCCGCCCTCCAACCCCGCTGACAAAAAGATTGCTGCCGGGATTTGTGGCATTTTGCTGGGTGGATTGGGGATACACAAATTCATTTTGGGCTACCAAAATGAGGGCATTATCATGCTGGCTGTTTCCCTGGGTGGTACGGTTCTAGGCTGCTTGGTTCTGCCGCTCTTTGGAACAGCCGCGATGTGGATCATTGGTCTAGTTGAAGGGATTATTTACCTGACCAAAACCGACGAAGAATTTACCAATACCTACATCAACAACAAGAAAGGCTGGTTTTAAGAGATTTCTGAGAAAACCGGGGAACTCTCAATGGAAATCCGCTCTCAGCCAACTGCTAACGTCGGATCTGATCAAGTCGGAGCCCGACGTGCTGCGCTGTCGGGACGCGATCGCCTGCTGCGGGGTCTAATCCTGGGGGTGAGCCTTGGGCCTGTGGTCGGTGCAGTGCTGTACAACCAGGGCGTGCGCCTGACTCCAGCGAAGTGCTTGTTCCAAGCGATCATTGGCTTTCCCAGTCCAGGCTGTGGCATGACGCGATCGCTGATGGCGATCGCCCGTGGCGATTTATCCCAAGCGCTGATGTATCACGCCTTTGGCCCGCTTGTGTTTGCGGCCTGTCTGCTGGCGGCCGGGCCGATGGCGATCGAGGTGGGAACGGGGCGATCGCTACCCCATGTTTATCGTTCCTACCGCTCGTGGCTGCTGCGTCCATGGGTTGGGGCGCTGGGCAGCCTGGCCTTTGTCGGATACTATGCCCTCCGGCTGCACGCCCGCTATGGTGGCACCCTGCCCTTGGGGCTGACGGATACAGCGGTGTGGCAGTTTATGGTCGAGGGCGCAAAAGCATTGTGAGATTCAGCCTGTGAAACCCAAATCCCAAAAACGCCTGATTACGGCTGCCCTGGTGCTTGCTGGCGCGGGCTACTTCAGCCTATTTTCTGGACTCGATGCGCCGCTGGTGCTGAAGGGCTATCTGGCCATTGTGCCGTTTCAGGTGGGGGCGTTGATTTATGTGTTTTATTTTTTGCGGGGCGATCGCCGTAACGTGAAATCAATCCGCAAATCCTAGGCAATCGGGCTTTGCTCCGCTACGCTCAGAAACAGAGGGTTTGGTTTTGTGATCAAGGTTCGCGATCAAGATTCGTGAACAAGGTTTGTGAGCAAGCTTTGGGATCACAACTCGCCCTCTGTTTTTGTTGTCTCCGACCCATCGGTTTGCCCAGAATGCTAGTAGGTTCCGATCCCGCGCTGCTTGAGAGTTCCCCTGACGCCTCTGCGATCGCGTCTCCCGATACGCTCACCCTTGATGTCGGCGGCATGAAATGTGCCGGCTGCGTCAAGGCCGTCGAAAATCAGCTCACCCAACAGCCGGGGGTGTTGTCGGCTACGGTCAACCTGGTGACGGAGGTGGCCAAAGTTGAATATTGGTCAGAGGTTGTGGCCGGGCAGGCGTTGGCCACCAAGCTGACCGAGTCAGGCTTTCCGACCAAGGTGCGCTGGGCCTCGGCGGAACCGATCGACGCAGACGATGAACCTGTACTCAGCCCCGCTGAAAAGCAGCAGCAGGCCACGCGGCAATATTTTCGACAGGTGGCGATCGCCGCTATTTTGCTCGTCTTTTCCGCGATCGGTCACCTCAAGCATCTGGGTTGGGATATCCCGATTTTGGGCAGCATTGCCTTCCACGGCGGCTTGGCCACCCTCACCCTGCTGGTGCCGGCCCGCTCGATTGTGGTCGATGGCTGGCGCGGGCTGCGGCGCAATACCCCCAACATGAATACCTTGGTCAGCCTAGGGGCGCTAACGGCCTATACCACTAGCATCGTGGCGCTGCTGGTGCCAAGTTTGGGCTGGGAATGCTTCTTTGACGAACCGGTGATGCTGCTGGGCTTTATTTTGCTGGGGCGCGCCCTGGAGCAGCAGGCGCGGGGGCGGGCGACCTCGGCTTTTCAGGCGCTGCTGTCGCTGCAACCCACCCTTGCGCGCCTGATTGTGGCGGCAGAGGGCAACGACGGGCAAAAAACCTGGGTGGAACTCCCTGCCGATCGGATCAAGGTGGGGGAATGCCTGGAGGTGCTGCCGGGCGACAAAATTCCGGTGGATGGCACCATCACCCTGGGCACCACCACCATCGACGAATCCATGCTGACGGGGGAATCGATGCCGGTGCTGAAGCAGCCCGGCGACTCGGTAGCGGCAGGCACCCTCAACCAGTCGGGGGCGATCGCCATCCAGGCCACGCGCACGGGCGATACGACCACCCTGGCCCAAATCATCGCCATGGTCGAAGCGGCCCAAACCCGCAAGGCCCCGATTCAAACCCTGGCCGATACGGTCGCGGGTTATTTCACCTATGGCGTCATGGCGATCGCCACCCTCACCTTTTTGTTTTGGTATACCATCAGCATCCCCCTCTGGCACGAGTCGATTCCAGCCTTGAATCATCTGGGGCACTCCCTAGAGCACAGCAGCCTGATGGCCCACGCCATGCCCAGCCCAGTCATGAACCCGGTCATGGCCACAGCGGCCTCACCGCTGCTAATCAGCCTCAAGCTGGCGATCGCGGTGTTGGTGATTGCCTGCCCCTGCGCGTTGGGCTTGGCGACGCCCACCGCCATTTTGGTCGGTTCCAGCCTGGGGGCTGAACGCGGCATTTTGCTCCGGGGCGGCGACGTGCTCGAAACCATCCACCGGTTAACCACCGTCGTCCTCGATAAAACTGGCACCCTGACCACCGGCCAACCCGTGATCACCGACTGCCTTGCCCTCCAGTCGGGGCTGGATGACGCCGACTTACTCCAGATCGCCGCCACGGTAGAAAGCGGTACGCGCCACCCGCTGGCTACTGCGATTTTGGCCAAGGCCCAGCAGCAGTCGCTGGCGCTGTTGCCCGCCACCGACTTTCACACCCGCCCTGGCTATGGCGTGTCGGCCACTGTCGCCGGGCAACCGGTGCTGCTCGGCACCCACACCTGGCTGAGCCAGCATGGCGTTGAGATTCCGCCTTCCGTCGAACAGCAGGTTGAGCAGCTAGCGAGCGCAGGCAAAAGCTTGGTGTATGTGGCGATCGCCGGTCAACTGGCTGGCATCATTGCCGGTCTGGATGAACTGCGCCCCGACGCCAGCGCCATGGTCGAGCAACTGCGCCAGATGGGGCTGCGGGTGCGGCTCTTAACCGGCGACCATCCTGCCGCCGCCCAAGCGATCGCTACTGCCCTGCACATCCCCCCAGAAGACGTTCAAGCCAACCTCCACCCCCAAGACAAGGTAGCCGCCATTACCGCGCTCCAGAGCCAAGGTGAGCGGGTCGCCATGGTCGGAGATGGCATCAACGACGCCCCCGCCCTAGCCCAGGCGGATGTCAGCATCTCGCTGCACTCTGGCACCGATGTCGCCGTTGAAACCGCCGAAATTGTTTTGATCCGCGATCGCCTCCTCGATGTGGTCGAATCCATTCGCCTAGGGCGGGCCACCTTCAACAAAATTCGCCAAAACCTGTTTTGGGCCTTCGGCTACAACCTCATCGGCATTCCGATTGCGGCCGGGGTGCTGCTGCCTAGCTTCGGGCTGATCCTCAGTCCGGCGATCGCCGGGGCCTTTATGGCCTTTAGCTCCGTCAGCGTCGTCACCAACTCGCTGCTGTTGAGGCGATCGCGCCCCGCAATTGGATAGAAATCAGGATTTTGCCCTGCCCCTGTCGTAGATCTACAGAACCGTCCTACTCTCCGAGAACGAGTGAATTGCAATATCATTAGTTTTACCAAGGTAGAGTAAGGTTAAATTGGACTAATAATTAAGGAAATAAACGGTTAGCCTGCAAAGTCTGCCGTTTTTCTAGAGGCAATTCCACTACCTACAGGCTAAAGTAGATTGTGCGTAGTAAAAGCGCTACCGACTCACTGATGGCAACTTCGGAACCGCAACAAAATCATTTGCTCATTGTCGAAGACAACAAAGGGCGTCGAGAGTTCATTCTCGACAGTCCGGTCTACTCTATTGGGAGAGATCCAAAGTGCGATATCCGGCTGATTTCGCAGTTTGTATCTCGTCGCCACGCCACCTTGGTGCAGCTTCCCAATGAAGACGGCAGCTACTATTACCGCATAGTGGACGGTAACCTCAAAGGCAAACCCAGCGCCAATGGGCTGTTGATCAACGGGCGCAAGCTTCAGGCCCACGACCTCGAAGACGAAGACAAAATTGTCTTTGGCCCCCAGGTTCATGCAGTCTATTACTTACTCAAGCGCGATACCGTTTCTACCGTACCGCCCGACGAGTTTGATATCACCCTCATCAGCCCCAACATGGTCGGAGAACCCGAAGACCAAGAAGAGGATGACGAGGAGGAAACAAACATCAAAAACTAAGGATCGGGGATTAAATAAAACCAGATTCCAATTTTTTGAACGCGAGGCCGAGCTTCAGATTCACAGAAAAAGCCTGGTTTTGATTAAATTTGCCATCCTCGGGGCGATCGCCTTTGAGAAATTCACCAACTTGACTTCGTTGGGAGGGGTTCTGCACATCGTGTAGAACCCCTTCCCATTAGCAACGCCACAGCACGGCTGCACCTAGGGCCGCACCTAAGGCTGCACCTAAGACTGCACCTGAAGCTACACAAGACTAGCGCCCCCAGCCAGAAATCCATCGACTCTCTAGGGCGTGTCATTGCGGCGAAAGATCGCTATACTCCTTAATTAGAATGGTAGAAAGGATATTGTTATACCTTGTTGCTTAAGGCTTGTTGCTCAAGGCTTGTTGCTTAAGTTTTTTGGCTTAAGGCTTGTTCCTCAGGGCTTACTGCCTAAGGGCTAGCCTCGGAACGCTGGGCTAACCGGCCCGAGCAGATTTAAGCCTGATATAGGCTCAACGGTTCCCGATATCCGTAGGATACGCGTCTTGAGGGTATAGTTCCCAGGGCAGATGTCCGACAGCCAGGTTCCTTACTAGATTGTGAGTGTTTAAGGGTAGGATTCATGACTTCATTTGCTACCTCTACTGCGAGAGCTGATCTCAGCGAGTTGCGGCGACTCAAAACCTTATTACCTCCTGAGCTGAGGAGTTGGGTATCGGTTGAAACCGCGACAGCCGTGAATCCACCTCTGATTACCTCCGAAGAAATCGGTAAGGATCAGGTAGAGGTGCAGATTGATCTGGCCAAGTGGGACGTGCTAGCGCTCGATCAGCGTAATTTGCTGTTTTGGCATGAAGTGGCGCGGGTGCAAAACGACACCATCCCTAAAGACGGCTGGGAAATGGCCGCCCTAGCAATTGGTTTGGGCGGTGCTGTGGGCGAACTGTGGGTGCAAGACGGGCTGCTGCTCGTGCTGGCGCTGGCGCTGTGTGGCGTGTCGGGTTTCCGGCTCTACCAGCGCAACAACGGGCAAAAAACGCTAAAAGAAGCCGTTGAAGCCGATGAGAAAGCGATCGCCCTGGCCACTCGGTTTGGCTACACTCTGCCGAATGCCTACAAGAGCTTGGGCAGCGCTCTGAAAATTTTGATTGATCAATCCCCCAACCGTCGCGCCAGAAAGCGCTACGAAGCCCGTTTAGAAGCGCTGAAAAAGAGCGCAGCGCGGGCTAAGTCTAAGGTCAAGCCGATGGGTGAAGTCTAGAGCCCGGGAGTGCTGTAGCGCCCTAGCTGTCGCAAAATCTGCGTCCGCTCCAGTCGGTTAAGAATGCGGGCAATCAGCTCTGGGCCGACGATGGGCTTGGTCACATAGTCGTCGGCCCCAGCGCTAAACACGGCAGTTAGGGTTTGGGCATCGGTGTGCACCGACAGGAACAATACCGGCAGCTCGCTCCAGCGGGGATCATTGCGCACGACGCGGCAGAGATCGATGCCGCTGAAGCTGGGCCTTTCGATATCGAGGATCAGCAGATCAGGTTGAAATTGCTCTAAAGTATGCCAAAACTGCTGGGGATCATCGAGCAAGCTGAGCCGAAAGCCCCAGGGATTGAGCAGGGTTCTGAGAAAATCGAGCAGCGCCGGGTCATCGTCAACGATTAGCAGTTTAGCGTCAGGGCGCTCAACTTGGTGCAGCACTTGGGCGATCGCCCCCACGGCATCGGCGGGGGCGATTGGCTTATGCAAAAAGCCCTGCCCGCCCATGCGCGCTACTTTAATGCGGTCGGCAAACTGCTCGGTTGCGGTAAATACCACCACGGGAATCGGCGGGGTTTGGCTGGTCAGCTCGTGCAGCAGGGTCATACCGTCTTCGCTGGCGTTGGGCAGGCTGAGGTCGAGCAAGACCACATCGGGGCGCGCCCCCCGGATCACCCGCCGTGCCTCTGCGTGACTGGTGGCCGACTGGGTCGTAATATTGTGGGCGATCGCCGCAATCGAAACCCCATGGATAAAGCTGGGATCATCATCGACAATCAGCAGCGTCGCGTGGGCCGCGGAGGACGGCAGGCGGCGCGGCAAGATGCTGGGCAAGGTTGGAGATAAAATTGCAGGCACCGGAACAGGCACAGTAGCCGGCACAGTACCCGGCGCAACACCCGGTAAAGTACCCGGCACAGCCGTTGGGGCAGACTCTGTCGAAGCAGCATCTGAGAAAGTAGCGGAGACAGCATCTGAGACACCATCTGAAACAGCGGCGGCGGGCGGCGCGATCGCCCGCTCAACTTCAGCCACCGTAGCCTGGAGCTGCTGGATTTGAGCCTCAGTCAGAGCGTCCACCGACTGGAGCGCCTGCTCAATATGACGGGCCAATTGGGACGCGCGCCCCAACCCAAAACTGCCCAAAGAACCGGCCAGGGTATGGGCTTCGCGGATAGCGGACTGATGTCGCTCAGGATCAAACTGTCCTGTGGCGATCGCCTCAATCGCCTGGGTGACGATCGCTAGGCGGCTGAGGTAACCAGCGCGATGGCGCTCCCAAATGCGAGCCAGCTCAAGGGTGACGTCAGTGACATCGGTGACA
>DATNOW010000489.1:0-3393 GCA_036703515.1 Chroococcidiopsis sp. | reverse complement strand
GCCCCGGTTTACCAGCCATCGCGATGGCGATCGCGTCAGCAGTGGCTTTACTTTAGTGGGGCAAACCCGTCCCAATGCCACCGTCCAGATCGAAGTCGTTTCGAGCGTCTCGCTGCTAGATGTGGTCAACTTGGGTGGGCAAACCCTCGTCGATCAAGACGTGACCGCCAACAGCGCAGGTGAGTTTCGGATCACCGTACCGGCTCCCCAACTGCCCGTCCCCGGCACGTCCTATCGCATCCGGGCAACGGCGACCAGCGGCACTGAAACCAGCCCTCAAACCGAAATTACCCTGCGCCAGCGATAAGAGACACGGTAAGAAGCACGGTAAGAGGCACGGTAAAAGACTTAATCATGGACATGAATTACAGCAGGGCGATCGCTCCGCTGTAATTTTTCTGTTAAACCCGATCTGCTTTGCGAAAACAGCAGGTATCATTGAAACCTATTGCAAAGGTCAGGCGCTATCTCGTTCGTTCCAGCTAATTTTGTCAACTTGTCAACCCTGCCAATCTTGTCAACTGCCGTGCAAATTCCAAGCTTTCCTGAATGTAACCACGCGTTGGTCAAATCGCTTTATCACTACAGCGATCAGGAGTTGCTGACGCTGTTTCAACGGCATCCAGAGTCAGGGCAATATTTTACTGCGCTGTTTTGTCGCTATAGCCCGATCGTTTATTCGTTGATTCGCCATACGGCGCGATCGCCAGTGCAGGCCGACTACCTGTTTGCGATCACCTGGCGACATGCCTACCACGAACTGCGTGGGCTAGACGCATACCCCACGGGCGAAACGCTCAACCTGCAAAGCTGGCTGATCAACATCACAGCCGTCTGCATCAACCGAGCCGATTTGCCACCGGTCGAGTCCATTCACTATTCCCTCAAAGCCGCGCCGCCGCCGCTATGGTGCTATATTGAGCAAGCGCTGGAGCAGCTAGAGCCCTTGCAACGGCTGGTGATTTTGATGGCGCAGACCTTCCGCTGGAATGAAACTCGGATTTCGGCTTACCTCCAGGCAGAGGGGGAAATGGTGGCCCCGGCAGAGGTGAGCGCCCATCTCGAACAGGGCTATCGGCAGCTTGAAACCCTGCTGCCCGACGATATCCGCACGATTTATCTAGACGGCATATCGCTACGGCGATCGCAAACCGAATGGGACTACGATCCGGCGACCTCATAAATCAAAAATTTGTAAACCGAAATTTGTAAACGGAAATTTGCAGCGCGATGCGCTAGGGTGCCATGAATATCGACGATACGGCGAGTTTAGATTGGATTTTGGGCGGGCTGGCGATCGCAATCTTAGTAGGCGGGATGCTGCTGCTGTTTAAGGGCGTGTTTGCCATGGGCAACGAGAAAAAGTAGAAAATCCCAGCAATTACGATATGTTTAGCTTTGGGGCAGCGAGAAGCGAAAAATACTGCCGCGTCCGAGTTCGCTTTCGACCTCGATGGAGCCGCCTTGGAGCTCGACCAAACGCTGACAGATAGCTAAGCCGATGCCGGTGCCGCCAGAGTCGCGATCGCGGGAGCGATCGGCTCGCCAAAACCGTTCAAACACATGGGGCAAATCGTCAGCAGCGATGCCCTTACCGGTATCCACCACTGCGATCCACACTTTTTGGGCCTCGTGCCACACTTTGAAGGTAATCGAGCCTGAGGGTGTATAGCGCAGGGCATTGCCCAACAGGTTGACCAAAATCTGCTCGACCCGCTCGGGATCGGCCATGACCATCGGCGTATTTTTGGGATAGTCGAGCCGAATCGTCGGACTGTTGGGGTTGACGAGCTGGGCCGAAAATTTTTGGATTAATCCTTCAATTAATGGCTTGAGATGGATCGATTTGGCCATGATCGGCAAATAGCCCGCTTCGATTTTGGATAGCTCTTGCAGGTCATTGATCAACCGGCGCAGGCGATGGGTTTCACGGGTCAAGACCGTGTAGATCGTGGGCGAGGGTTCGATGGTGCCGTCGGCCAACCCTTCCAGATAGCCGTTGATCACGGTCAGCGGCGTGCGCAGCTCGTGGGTGAGGTCGCCCACCAGCTCTCGGCGGCGCTGCTCGACTCCTTCGAGGCTGGCGGCCATGCGGTTGAAGCTGTCGGCTAACTGGTCAAGCTCGGTGATTTCATTGGCGGGCACCCGTTTTTCGAGTTGCCCAGAGGCAAACTGCTGGGTGATTTCTTCAAGCTGCTCTAGGGGTTGGACGATGCGCTGGGCGACTAGATAGCTGAGGGCCGCCGCCGAACTGATGCCCGCCGCCAGCGACCAAAATGCGCCTCGGTTCCACGATTGCTCAAAACCTCGCACGAGCTCACGGCGGATTTGCTGAACGCGAATCCCTTGGACTTGGATGCTTTCTAGGTAGTAAACAAAAAAGCGGGGAGACGAAAATTTACCAATAATCGTGAGGGTAATCACCCCTACCAGCATGACGATCAAATGGGAGGCAAACAGGCGCGATCGCAGACCAACTTTAGCCATGAGTATGTAGAGTGGGCGCGTGGGTAAAGAGACGCAGGATATGACTGTTGGTGGATGAATGCGCGAGCTTTTCCTAGTGTATCAAGCGTTGATCGCTGATCCCAACCGTAGCAAGAATTTGATGCTATCTGTGATGGACGCGATCGCTCCCATCACAGTGGCATTAGCGTTTAACTGCCGCTAACTGCCGCCATCTTCAAACTTGTAGCCCACCCCGATCACCGTTTTCACAAAAGTCGGATTGGCAGAGTCGGGTTCTATCTTTTTGCGCAGGCGGGCAATGTGGGTGTCAACTACCCGCTCATCGCCAAAAAAGTCGCTGCCCCAAAGCTTTTCGATCAACTGAGCCCGGTTCCAAACCCGCCCTGGATAGCTCATAAAGGTGACCAGCAGATCAAATTCGAGGGTGGTCAGGTCGAGGGGTTCGGGTTCATCGTCACCGAGGCGACGGTGGGCTAAACGCTGATCGATATCAATCGAGAAATGGGATGTCCGGTAGACTTGGCTGCTGCCGCCATGGCGCAGGGTGCGCCGCAGCAGCGCCCGCACCCGTGCCACCAGTTCGCGGGGGCTAAAGGGTTTAACCATGTAGTCGTCGGCCCCGGTCGATAGCCCAATAATGCGATCGATTTCTTCGCCCTTGGCCGTCAGCATTAGAATATAAGGATCTTTAGCTCCGGGCTTTTGCCGAATGCGGGCACAAACCTCTAACCCCTCTAAACCTGGAATCACCAGATCTAGAATAATCAAGTCGGGCTGATAGTCTTGAAATTCTTGCACTGCCGTTAGCCCATCGCGGCAAATGCGACACGAAAAGCCTTCTTTTTCCAGATAGATCTGAATCAGTTGGGCAATTTCAGACTCGTCTTCAACAATCAAAATGTTCATCGATGGGTCATTCCTCAG
>DATNOW010000488.1:0-5546 GCA_036703515.1 Chroococcidiopsis sp. | reverse complement strand
ATGCCGTCTGCGGCGGGGTTTTCGCCCAGGTTGTGAATTAGGTGCCCAATGTCGTGCAGCAGGCAAGCCGCAATCATGGCCGCGCTGCGATTGGCGCTTTCTGCCAAAGCGGCGCACTGCAAGGCGTGTTCGAGCTGGCTGACGGCTTCGTTGCCGTACTGTTCGTGGCCGTTAGTGGCGAGCAGACTAAAAATGGGGTGCATAAGGGGAGGGAGAGAGGGTGTGTGGGAGGGTGGGAGAAAGGGTGTGTGGGAGGGCGTGGTGCAGGCATCTTGCCTGCGTGCGAATGAGAGAGACAAGGGGCAAGGGTGAAGGGGTTCGGCACTTCGACAAAGCTCAGTGACCTCAGGCTCACCAACCGGGGTGGGAGGGTATTTCCTTAGAGGGGCCAGGATTGGTGGCATGTCCAGGTGTGGTCGGGGTGGCGCTGATAGAAACGCAGTTCCCAGCCGACGGGGGCGTGGGGATCGATATGGGTTTGGGCAAGGTGGGTGAGATGGGCTGCCCGATCGGTGGGGAAGTCGTAGGCCAGGCTGAGGTGGAGCCAGGTTTTGAGCCGTAGCGGTTCGTCACGGGTACAGGAGATGCTGAGCTGGGCAAAGTTGGCGATTAACTGCTTTAGCCAGTCGGATTGCAGCTCTAGACCGTGCCAATCGGGGCGAAAGTGTAGTCCGGTAATCGCAATCACGGGATCGGGGCAGGGTGGGGCTTGGGAGAGCGCTTGGGCGATCGCCCGCCGATAGAGGGGAGCAGCGGTTTCGTCATCGCGAAAAAAGCCAGTCAAAGAGCAGTGGGGCATGTAGGCATGGGCAGCGTTGCGGCCGCACTGGCGGAGGCTGTGTTCAAAATAGTGTGCTAGCTGATCGGCAAGCGGGCCGGTGGGGCAGGCGTAGACGATGAATTGGCTGGGCATGGGGAGGGCGAGTGGGAGTGATTCGACACTTCGACAAAGCTCAGTGACCCCAGGATCACCAACCGGGGAGGCTGGGTAAAGGGCGTGGTGCGGGCATCTTACCCGCTTGTGAGGCAAGGGTAAAGGGGGAAGGGTAAAAGGGGGTGCAGGCATCTTGCCTGCATGCGAAGGGGGAAGGGTAGAGGGCTTGGTGCTGGCAGGTTTTTGATACAAAATTTATTGCACTTTGAAAGCGTTGCGATCCCTTGGTAGTGCTGGGTTAGGACAAGGCTAGGGGGCGATCGCCTCTATCCCCACTCGGTTTTTGTGTAAAACCTGATACATTTTTTGTGAGAAAGCGCTGGTAACTCTCTTAACTAGCAAGATCTGTAATGCAACGTTTGTTGGGTAAATCTAAGGCGGTCTTAGAAAACAGTCTTAGGCTGCTCCAACGGCTATCCTGCAGCCTATCAACAGAATATTCTTCGCTTCTAGGGTTCCGGTTTGAGGTGCGATCGCTCAAGCGCCTGGTCCAAGAGGAGCAAACTGGTTGCATCAGCCTATCTTGGGCTTGATCACTGGTCACACGGCGGGAAAAAAGCCCGGGAGAACAGTTTACTCTGTGAAGCTGTCTCCTGGGCTTGCCTATGTTTATTCCTGCTTGTGCTTTGTCCAGCATTCCCCCAGTTCGTTTTCCGGCGCACATATCCACACAATCCCACACACTACTTTTGGGTGCCCTATGACCGACAATCCTTTGTTTCAAAATCCCAACGGCATGTCTGAAGCCAATCGCGCCCTAGAGCTAGAGGCTCAACTGCCGCTCACGGGCTGGCAGCAAGAAGTTTCTAAAGGGCTCGAATACGGTCTAGAAGCGGCCGATAGTATTCGCGATCGCTCCATTCCTACCTTTTCGCGGGGAGAACTGCCCCACTATGCGGGCATCAACACCTTCATGAAAGCGCCCTACCTAGAGGACGTGCGCAAAGTCGGTGAATATGACGTGGCGATCGTCGGCGTGCCCCACGACTCAGGCACTACCTACCGCCCCGGCACCCGGTTTGGCCCCCAGGGGATTCGTCGAATTTCGGCGCTCTACACCCCCTACAACTTTGAGATGGGCATCGACCTGCGCGAGCAGATCAAGCTCTGCGACGTGGGCGACATCTTCACGATTCCGGCCAACAACGAGAAATCCTTTGACCAGATTTCCAAAGGCGTGGCCCACATCTTTAGCTCCGGGGCTTTTCCGATCATTTTGGGCGGCGACCACTCCATCGGCTTCCCCACGGTGCGCGGCGTTTGCCGTCACCTCGGCGACAAAAAAGTGGGCATCATCCACTTCGATCGCCACGTCGATACCCAAGAAACCGACCTCGACGAGCGCATGCACACCTGCCCGTGGTTCCATGCCACTAACATGGCCAATGCCCCGGCCAAAAACTTGGTGCAGCTAGGGATCGGCGGCTGGCAGGTGCCTCGCCAGGGGGTCAAGGTTTGCCGCGAACGCGCCACCAATATCCTCACCGTTACCGACATTATGGAGCGGGGGCTGGATGCAGCGGCCGATTTCGCCCTAGAGCGGGCTTTAGACGGCACCGATTGCGTCTACATCAGCTTCGATATCGACTGCATCGATGCCGGGTTTGTCCCCGGCACGGGCTGGCCCGAACCCGGTGGGTTGCTGCCCCGCGAAGCCCTCTACCTGCTGGGCAAAATCATCCAAAAGGCTCCTGTCTGCGGCTTAGAGATCGTCGAAGTATCACCGCCCTACGACATCAGCGACATCACCTCTCTGATGGCCACCCGCGTGATCTGCGACGCCATGGCCCACCTCGTGCTGTCGGGGCAACTGCCGCGTCGAGAAAAAGCCTCCTACATTCACGCCGAAGCTAACATGGCGGTCGATCAAGCCTGGGCGTAGGTGGTGGTCATGGGTTTAATTGGGTGTAATCGGCTGTAATCGGGTGCCATTGCGGTTTTCTGTAATCTCCCCTCGAATTCACGGTCTGATCGACACTTGCATCCACCATTTGAAGCCAGAGTTAACCCGTCCTCCGACGGGTTAATCTCCTCTATCGGTTGCCATCACCTAGCCCTGCTAAAAGCTGCTACAAGCTGCAAATGCCATGCACGAAACTGACATGACGAAAGCGCTGATCCTCACCGTCAAAGACTGGTGGGAAGCCCAGCCCGATCGCCCCAAAATCTCGAAAGTGCATCTGATCGTCGGCAAATTTACCTGCGTCGAGCCGGTGAGCCTCCAGTTTGCCTTTGAAGTGCAGACCCGCAACACCTTCCTCGACGGAGCCGAACTGGCCATCCAAGAGACGCCGCTGATTGCCTTTTGCCATCGCTGCCAGCACGAGTACCACCCCGAAATCGGCATTCAATATGCCTGCCCCACCTGCCATTCCCCGATGGAGGATATCCGCTCGGGGCGCGAACTCAAGATCGATCGACTGGAGTATGCCAAAGCGGAAGAACTCAGCCTGCATGATCCCGGCTAGTAAATCTCCCCAAACCTCGGAGGTTTCCGAAAACTTCCAAGGTCTAAGCCCCACCATTTGCCTAATTTCCCCGTTTACCTTCCCCTTTTACCTGCTTTTTCTCTCCTCCTCCACACCCCAATCCTATGCACCAAACCTTTGACGCCGCCCTCGGCATTAACCTTCTGCACGTCAACCAAGACGGTGCTGATCACAACCGCGCCCACCTCGATGGCTGGGGGATTACCTGTCTCAACATCATGAGCAGCCCCGGTGCGGGCAAAACGGCGCTGCTCGAACGCACCCTCGCCGTATTGGCCCAAGAACTGGCGATCGCCGTGATCGAAGGCGACATGACTACCGAGCTAGACGCCGATCGCCTGCGGCAGTACGGCGTCCCGGTGATTGCCATCAACACGGGGCGATCGTGCCACCTCGACTCCAAGATGGTGGCTGGCGGGCTACACCGTCTCGCCCACGACCACACGCCCGAAGCCATCGATCTGCTGCTAGTAGAAAACGTCGGCAACCTGGTTTGCCCGGCCGAGTTTGAAGTGGGAGAACACGCCAAAGTGGCGCTGCTCAGCCTTACCGAAGGCGAAGACAAACCGCTGAAGTATCCCATCATGTTCCAAGAAGCCGACTGCCTGCTGATTACCAAACTCGACTTGGCTCCCCATCTCGACGTGGATATTACCAAAATCGAAGCCAACGTCCGGCAGATGAATCCCCACGTCACGATCATCCCCATCTCGACCAAAACCGGGGAAGGACTCGATCAATGGCTGGATTGGGTGCGCCAACAGGTAAGCGATCGCCAAAAATTGCATCAAAAAGCACAGCCTTTAGCTTCGCTTAAGCATTAGATCAGCATTGGCAGCCCGCTGATCCCGTGATTTCCCTTCACCCTTTCCCTCCCTCCCATCATCCCTTTCCCTCCCCCTCGGTTGGTGAGCCCAGCCGAACCACTCCCACTCCCCCACTCTCCCTCCCATTCCCTCCCCTCCAACCATCATTCACCATCCATTGGCAGCGCCATGACCAGGGCTAAACGAGCTGATTTCGGAGACTACCGCATTCGCGTCAGCGCACGGGCCAAATACGTCAGCATTAAAGTCTCCCATCTCGGTGAAGTCGAAATTGTAGTACCCCAAGGGTTTGATAAAGGCAAACTGCCCGACATCATCGAACAGCGGCGCGACTGGATTGCAAAAACCACCCAGCGCGTCCAGGCCGAGCGGGGATCGCTATCGCGGGAATCCGGCATACTGCTACCCGAAAAGCTGAGCTTGCGAGCCCTAGCCGAAGAATGGACAATCACCTATCGGGCCACCCCCGGTGCTAGCGTGAGCCTCAGACCGACCGGACGCCATGCGCTGCTCGTTTATGGGGCGATCGCCAACACCGACCTCTGCCGCCGCGTCCTCCAACGCTGGCTCAGCCACAAAGCCCTCCAGCACTTTGAACCCTGGCTGCAACAGGTCAGCCAACAAACCCAACTACCCTTTGATAAAGTCTCCGTCCGCGGGCAAAAAACGCGCTGGGCCAGTTGTTCTAGCCGCAAAACCATCAGCCTCAACTACAAGCTGCTGTTTTTGCCGCCCGACCTCGTCCGCTACGTGTTTATCCACGAGTTGTGCCACACCGTCCACCTCAACCACTCCAGCAAGTTTTGGGGCCTCGTCGCCCAAAAGCTGCCCGGCTATGAACCCATCGATCAAGAAGTCGGCAAGGCCTGGCGCTACGTGCCAGAGTGGGTCGAGCAATCACGCTAAAGTTTGCCATAACGCCCGCCATAACATTTCAAGCTTGTTACTAAGTAAGGTAGAACGCTCTCACTCTTGCTATTCTGAGTGTTTTGTTGTTCTCGCGTTGGCTGTATCTCCTAGCTGTATTTGACCTATGAACGCTCGCCATATCGCCGCATATTTCCTGATTGCTTTAGGTTTACCGTCGTCTCTGGGGTTAGACGCGATCGCCAGCCCTGCGCCGTTTCACGCACAGGTGGCCCAGGTGCCTAATTCGCGGGAGCTGGTGCGTCAGGGCAATCAGTTTCGTCAGGCGGGGCAGCTTTCACAAGCGGCGGCGGCCTATCGGGCGGCGATTCAGCTAGAGCCAGACTATCCCCCAGCGCACAACAATTTGGGGCTGATTTTATACGAATT
>DATNOW010000487.1:0-7995 GCA_036703515.1 Chroococcidiopsis sp. | reverse complement strand
CGACTGGCGGGCGTGCCCCGAAATCCGGGTTTTCGTTACCGTAGGGCGATCGCCATCGACCAAAATTCCCTGAGTGTCGATGCCTGCGTCCTCAAAAATCTGCCGCAGCGCCACCCCTTGGGTATCGTTGCCCACCAAGCCCACCGCCTTCACCTGCGCGCCCAGCTTGGCCAAGTTATAGACCGCATTGGCCCCGCCGCCGGGGATTTGCTCTGTGGTTTCGTGGCGCAGAATGATCACGGGGGCTTCACGGGAGATGCGCTCGACCTGCCCCGTCAAAAATTCATCGACCGTGAGGTCGCCCACCACCAAAACCCGCGCAGTCGCAAACCGCCCCAGCAGCTCATGTAAACGAGGGGCAGCAGCGCGCAGTTCTGAAGCAAAGGCAGAATCGAAGGTCATAGCAGGTTTCGCCAGCGTGGTTCCCGACGTTTCATTTTCTCCCAAAGCGGTCAGTTTGCGACAGGCGATCGCCCGATTTCTCGATTTACAGCACGTCTCCCCCAGGAAAACCGCTGTTTTTTGCCTGAAATTCTTTGCCTGAAATTCTTTGCGATAACGTCATCTCGCGTCATCTCACGTCACCTCAGGGACACATCAGATTCATACCGACCTGAGAAAGTACCTAGATATCGTTAGAGGAGGCACCTCACATGCTGAAACGCTACCTTATGAGTGGTTCTGTGGTGGTCTTGATTTGGGGCAGTGGGTTGGCGATCGCCGCCCAGGCCCAAACCAACCCGGCATCGGGGGCAGGCAGCGCCCGTCAGTTGCAGCCACAACCGGCACAATCATCGGCACCGCCAGCATCACGCCCATCTGCGCTGCACCTCAGCCAAACCGATTTGCAAAAGTTTGCCAGAGCGTTTCAACAAATTCGCGATCTGCAAAACCAGCGCCAAACGACAATCCAGCACATCCTAGAACAGCAAAGCTTAACCCAGGCGCGGTTTAACGAAATTGCCCAGAGTCAGCGTGCCGCCCAGTCCACCCAAGCCCACGCCGCCGCACCCGGCTCGACAGCGATGGGAACACCCGCCGGCAGACCCGCAGGTAGACCGGCAGGCACACCAGCCGGCGTAAACCCAGGCGCAACCACTCAGCCCCTCAGCCATGCGGTTTCACCTGCCGAGCTTCAGCATTTTCAGCAAGCTGAGCAACAGTTGCAGCAGCTTCAGGTAAGTCAACGCGACCAAGCCGAACAAGCGATCGCCCATGAAGGGTTAACGGTGGAGCAGTTTAACCAGATTTTTGAAGCCGCCCGTCAGGATGCCCAACTGCGTCAGCAAATCCTGGCGCTAATCCATTAAGACGATTTCCCCAAGACGCGATACCCTTGAAGGCAGGCTTAGCCAGATTGGATTGCGCTAGTGCTCTGTCAAATCTCAACTTGTAGTCAGTCTAGTAGGTTGGGTTATGCTATCGCTAACCCAACAAAACCCTTGAATCTGTTGGGTTTCACGTCGTTCTACCCAACCTACGCTCGCTATGTTTTTTGCTGCATTGACTCGTCTACTGCTAGATGGCCTGCTGGGGTTTGTCGCGACGCTGGGGTTTACGCTGCTGTTTAATGTGCCGCGCCGAGCCGTTTTGCTCTGCGCGGGCATTGGCATGGTGGCGACCATGCTGCGAGCGGGGCTCCAAAATGCAGGCGTTGACGGTCATCTCGCCACCTTTGTCGGGGCGCTGTTTGTCGGCTTGGCAGGCGCGCCAGTTGCCCGCTGGCAGGCGATCCCGATGATTGTCTTTTCGATTACGGGCATTATTACTATGATCCCCGGTGTCTCTGGCTTCCAGACGTTGGTGCATTTTAGCCGGGGCGACATTATGGCGGGCTTGCAAAGTGCGGTGCAGGCTGGCTTTGGGGTGGGGGCGATCGCCGCTGGGATTGGGGCTGCTCGCATTATTACCGACCCAGAATGGGGGATCGATCGCGATTAAATCACCCTGCGCTACCGTCATCGCCCGTCATCGCCTAAGACCAGCGAAGGGCAGTTTTCTAGGAACGAGGCCGCTTTTTGAATCGCCTTGGGGTTCTCAAGGTGGGTCGGGGTCGGGCGAACGACGCCATTAAACAAATCGTCTAACCCATAGGGCGTAAAGCATTGCCAGCGACCCTCGGCATCGAGGCGAACGCCTACGGCAGTGGCGGTGTGCAGCCAGTGGCTAATGCCATCTTCGGTGCTTCTAAAAACCCGGTAGCCATCGCGCCAGCGGGCAAAGCTAGCCTGATTTTTAACGTCAAATACATACTGGGGAAACTGCGCCGTTAGGGCCGTTTTAGCCCTAAGCTCCTGGGCGCGATCGCCCTCGCCATCAAAAAAAGCAATATCAATGTCATTGATGCCCAGGTTGCACTGCTGACCATAGCGCGATCGCCAGACCGTGTTGCGCACGGCACCGCCCGCCACCCACCAATCGGGGAGATGAAGCTGGGCGATCGCAGGCAGCACTTCCCCCACCGCTGAATTGGCCAAAATATTGATCAGTCGCACCTCTAACGGTGAGGGACTGAGTGGGTTTGAAGATTCTGAAGATTCCAAAGATTCCGAAGATTCCACAATTGCGGTGTATGGGGTAGGGCGATCGCAGGCGTTGGGCAAGACAGGGTTGAAAACGCGATCTGTTCGCGCCGCGCCTCTCCCTTCCACCATACCTGCATTCGTCAGGCGATCGCGCCCCATTTCCGAATCACGCTTAAAGTTGCTATATCTAAAACAGACTCAGGCAGCAGAAGTCAGTTGCACGCTACATTCTGCCGCCTGAGCAGTGGGTCATCGGTGTCGCAACCGATGACCTAAACTTTTAGAATCCAGGCATCGCGGGTGCTGGCGCTGACCAAGGGAGCGGGCACATAGTCAATGCTGACCCCGAGGGAGACAAAGGCCGCCCGAATTGCGGTGGCGTGGGCCGATTCGGTAGAGCCAATGCTGGCCCCAGCGGTAATCAGCGCAGGCGTCTTAAGGTTAGCAATCTCGGTGGCATAGGCGATCGCCGCATCTACTTCCAGGGCTAAGGCG
Source organism: Chroococcidiopsis sp. (assembly GCA_036703515.1). Classification (GTDB taxonomy): domain Bacteria; phylum Cyanobacteriota; class Cyanobacteriia; order Elainellales; family Elainellaceae; genus DATNOW01. Next base: position 4,975 of record DATNOW010000487.1, on the reverse strand, counting down.
AGCTTGGCAATGTTGACATCCGAGTCGAGGTTGCCTTCGCCGCGCTCTAGATAAGCCGAGACGTCATAACTTTGCTCTGCGGTCACAGGCATTCCCCCCAGGCTTTGAACAGCGCTCGTCAGCGCATCGCGATGGGCCATGTGGTCAGCCTGGTTGCGCAGGGCCAGCGCCTTAACCGCGCCCCCCACTGCCGTATCGCTGAGTTTGGTAGCGGCAAAGCCATAGGCCCAGATCGCTTGATGCTCATAGTAAAGAGCAGTGTTGAGAATGCGAGCATCGTTCGCAGCATCACTGGCTGGGCTAGCCTCGCCGGGGCGGGCCAGGGCAGAGAGGCCAATGGCGCTAGAGACACCGGCGATCGCCCCTCCAACAAGCAGATTGCGGCGGGTAACGCTGGCAGAACGGCGCTTTCCGGGGAAGATTAAACGATCATTCATGATTGGGTTCTCCTGTTGTAAAGACTCAAGTGAGAGCAACTCAAGCTAAAGGGAGATACGACCGATGATGAGAATTGGATTGCTGCCCAACAATTAAATTGCGATAAATAAATTCCAATAAATTCCAATCCCCAATCAGATTGCGGTTAGAAAAGCGGCTTACGGCTAAGAAAGGTGGATTTAATAACCTGCAATAGTAGGGGCGCACCGATGTGCGCCCTGGCCAACGATGTGCGCCCTGGCCAACGATGTGCGCCCTAGCAGAGAAAATAGCTATTAGAAATTCTTTAATTCACGATCCTTGGTCAGGGGAGTGCCATACTCCGGCATCACCTCCGCAGATAGACGTTGAGCATGGGACAATCCAATTAGGATGAGTCTGCGTATTCATTGAGGAGTCCAAATGAACTTGCAGAATCGATGCTGACCATCATGTTTAGCTCAGTTCAGTCCATAATCTTCTCCAGACACGATGTATCCAGACTCCCCGATTCCCCCATCCGCCGAGTTACCCCTCTCAGACCTAGACTTGCTAAACGCCATCAAGCAGGGCCAGGTCAATGCGCTGGGCGTCTTGTACGACCGCTACTCTCGGTTGGTGTATGGGTTAGCCTACAAGGTGCTGCAAAATTCTGAAGAAGCCGAAGACATTACCCAAGATGTCTTCCTGACGCTTTGGCAGCGCGATGCCTACGATCCTAAGCGGGGCACGCTGAGCAGCTTTTTGATGACCATGACCCGCTCTCGGGCGATCGATAAGCTGCGATCGCGGGGTTCACGGCTGCGCTTTTTGCAGCGCTGGCAGGGCATTGTCAAAAGCGAAACGGCAACGCCACAGCCCCTCGAACAAGCGTCTATCCAAGAGCGATCGCAACTGGTCAAAGAAGCCCTCGCCCAGCTACCCGAATCAGAACGCCAAGTGCTCGAAATTGCCTACTATGGCGGCTTAAGCCAGTCTGAAATCGCCAAACAGCTCGATGTGCCGCTTGGCACTATTAAAACGCGATCGCGTCAGGGTCTACTGCGACTGCGCAAAACATTACAAGATCAAATTTAATACGCCGATAATTACCCCCCATAACTAATCCCCTCTCGCAGCATTCCATCACGTTCCAATGACTCGATCCCCGTTTCCCGATCACTGGCAAGAATTAATCGCAGGCTACACCCTTGGGGACCTCAGTCCTGAGGAAGCGGAGGAATTGAAACGTCTGATGGACGCTCACCCCGACCTGACGCTCGAAGTCAACCACCTGCAAGAGGTGCTGGCGCTTATGCCCTATGGTTTGCCCGAACAAGAGCCCCCTGCCCATCTGCGTGCGGCTATCTTAGATGCAGCGGCGGCGAATCGCGAGGCTCCCCGGCGATCGTCAGGGCGACGGCAGCGCGATCGTTGGTACGGAATCGCGGGGGCGATCGCCGCTGTGCTCGTGGCCGCCCTCGGCGTCGATAACTATCGCCTGCGGCAAACGGTGCAGAGCAACCAGGCTATTCTCGATGCTCTACAGCAGCCCAACACCCAAATGTTTGCCCTCCAGGGCACCGAGTCGGCCAACCGAGCCTCGGGCAACCTCGTCCTCAACCCTGGTCAGCAGTCGGTCGTGCTGTTTGTCCACGACCTGCCGCCCCTGCCGCCAGGCCAAGCCTATCGCCTCTGGGTGATGCCTACGGGCTCGACCGAACCGGCCTACTGCGGGCAGTTTAATAGCACCACCGCCGGCACCGCCGCCACCCACTGGGCCCTACCGGCGGCGGCTTGCTCATCCCAAGCGGCAAAACTGCTGATTACGGTCGAGTCTGCAACCGCGCCACCGATCCCGGCTGGCCCTTTGGTGATGCAAAGCGCGCTTTAATAAGATCTCTGCTTCAATCCTTGTGCAAACAGGCGATCTGGAGTCTTAATCAACCCTAGCAATGTCAGCACTTCCCAGCTTTAGCGACCCCACGTTGTTAACGCGAGCCCTCACCCACAAATCCTATTGCAACGAGCATCCTAGCGATCGCCTCGACGATAACCAGCGCCTCGAATTTCTGGGCGATGCGGTGCTGGGCTTTTTGGTAGGGGAGTTGCTCTATCGCCTCTATCCTGACCTGCCAGAAGGTGAGCTGACGCGTAGGCGATCGGCCCTCGTCGATCAGTCTAGTTTGGCTCGGCTGGCGATCGCCCTCCAGATTGGGCCACAGATGCGCATCGGCAAAGGCGTAGAGCGCGAGCACGGGCGCGAAAACCCTTCCTTACTCAGCGACACCTTTGAGGCCATCATTGGCGCTTACTTTTTAGATGCAGGAGTGGATGCGGTGCAGGCCTATGTAGCCCAGTTGTTTACCCCTCTGGCCCAGGCCATGCAGCCCCACGCCGGGGCGCTGGTCGATGCCAAAAGCCTGTTTCAGCAGTATGCCTTAGCCCAGTTTGGCCCCACCAACCCCCGCTATCGAGTCGTGTCAGAGTCGGGCCCCGACCATGCCAAGCAGTTTACCGTCGAGGTGCTGGTGGGCGATCGCGTCTATGGGCAGGGGTGCGATCGCAGCAAGCGTGAAGCCGAAAAACGGGCAGCAGAAGACGCCCTGCGCCAGCTTCAGCCGCGAGAGCACCATTAAGTAATCATCTTGTAATCATCTTGCTAATCTCTACTGCGGGGCGTGGGGCAAGCGTCTCACCTGCATGGGTAAACCTAAGCATCGGGCATCAGCCACAGGGCCAGGTTGCGGACGTAGTGTTTGATATCCTCTAACGCTTCGGGGTGGGTTTTATAGCCGTCTCCCGGTGGCTCGGATACAAAGCTGGGGCAGCCCGCCTCAATATCCCAGTTGTAGTCCACAAAATGGTGAAAGGTAGACTGGGTCACGATGCGCCCTGGGCGATTGCCCGCTGCATCTGCCGTCGGCTCAGCGGCCACCGCTAGGTTAAAGGGGCGATCGGTGACGAGGCTTTTGCCCGTGGCAATCACCCGGGCGTAGTCGATATCGGCCGGCACGCCAACGCCGCCCTCGTGGGGATGGGCCGGAAAAAACTGAATCACGCCAGTCTCGGTTTTTAGCAAGGGGTGGAGCGGTTCAGCGGGATGAATGGTCTGGTAGTCGCCATTGCGCCCCGAATGGTAGTTGGGAAATGAAATCGTCGTGGTGTAGCAATCGTCGTTGGCGCAGCGCTCTGGGTCGGGGTCGCGCTGGCGGCTGTTGAAATAATGAAAGCGCCCGATCGGTTCTAAGGCGCACATCGAAATCCCCATATCTTGGTGGTCGCGGGTGGTGAGGATGCCGCCGCCCTGGGCATGAAAGCGGCGAATCCCCTCGCAGTCGCGGGCGCTCAACCCATCCCCCACATCGAGGGCAAACAGCCACAGTTCATCAAACTGGGCGCGGTCTAAGCCGCTCAGCACGGGGTCATTGCCATCGGCATCGGGCTGGCGATCGCGTCCGGTGACGGCCACCAACGGTTCACCGTTGGGCTGTTGCAGCGCTGCTAGATAGGAAGTCAGCCGCGAAAACCGAGCAATACTCCAGTCATCGTCGGTGGTCGGGATTGTCGTTTGCACAAGAATGCGAATCGGGGCAGCCATAATCAAACTCCTAGAAGGGGGGGAAGGGTTGATGCCAAGCGGAAATAACGGCTGCAATGCAAGGCTGAGGGAAGATCGCGACACTCAGGAACAATCGGGGACAATCGGGGGCGATCGCCGCTGAGTCCGCAAGAAGAGACTGACCTAGACCCTAGGCAACGGAACCGTTACAGCGTCGCCTGTAGCTGATCGAGCAACCCTTCCACATAGTTGAGCGCATTGCTAATGGTGGTGGGGTCTTCGATATCCACATCGACATACTGACGCAGAGCCTGCACCTGGTCGAGGCTGCCTCCAGCGGCCAGCAGTTCGAGATAGCCAGGAATAAAGTCTTTGCCCACTTCCAAATATTTCTGATAGCAAGCCAAGCTGACAATATTCGAAGCGGTGTATTGATAGCAATAGAAGGGCTTAAAGAAAATATGACCGACGCGGGCCCAGTCATACTGGTGCTCAGGCAAGACCTCCACCGCATCACCGCATAGCTCCTCGTAGAGCGATCGCCACTGTTCATTGACAAATGTATGGTCAAAGCTACCCTGGGTGGCCCGCTCGTGGATGGCCAACTCTAGGCGGCTGATCGTGCTCTGGCGGAACAGCAGATTAAGCTGATCTTCGAGCTGACGGGTAATCAGGGTTTTGCGCAGGGCCGCATCGCCCTCCGACTGCTTCAGCAAATAGTCGAGCAGCAGCAGCTCATTAAAGGTCGAGGCAATTTCGGCCAGCACCATCGGCGGGTTGCTGTTGAAATAGGACTGGCGATCGCCAATCCAAGCAAAATGCAGCCCGTGCCCCATCTCGTGGGCTAGGGTAAACAGCGAGCTGTAGTCTTCGGTATACGACAGCAGCAGATAGCTGTGTTTGCCGTAGGTATAGGAGCAAAACGCACCGCCGCGCTTGCCCGGCCGCACTTTAGCATCGATCCAGTTTTTGAGGAAAAATTCCTCGGCCCGCCGCGCATAGTTAACGTCAAACTGC
>DATNOW010000486.1:0-7812 GCA_036703515.1 Chroococcidiopsis sp. | reverse complement strand
CCCGGCGATCGCTATTGTTGCCCCGACTGCCCCTACGATCACTGCCGTCCATCGCCAAGAAATGTGTCGTTTCATGCCACGGGTCATTGGTCACGGGTCATTGGTCACGGGTCATTGAGATCACGGGTCATTGATCACGGGTCAGTCGTCGCTGAGCAGTTGGCTAACGCGGGGGGCTAATCGCCGCGATCGCATCGATGTGATGCAAAGCTGGTAGCAGGTCTCGCCGCGATCGCTAACTTCGCGCATAAAGCCGCGTTGAATCAGCGATCGCACCATCTCCTGAACCTGATCTTCGGGCTGATTAAGCTGACGGGCGATCGCCGCAAGCGAACAGGCCGCGGGCTGTCGCAGCATCCAGTTCACCACTTGGCGTTCGACATCCGGGAGCAGCAAGATATCAGCAAACGACATCCCGGTCACATCGCTGGATGCAGGCTTAGAGATAGACGGATCAGGGCGAGAATCTGCCATTTAATCTGCCATTTAGGGTTTTAGCTGGGTGGCGAGGGCGATTAGCGCGTGAGTCAGGGGATGCTGGGGATATTGAAGCGAGAAAATCGATCGACTGCCGAGTCGCATCATTTCATCGTACAGCGGCAGCACAGCGGCAACCGGAACGTCGTAGGTGGTCTGCATCTGCTGGCGAATATCGGCAACGTCGAAATCGGGCAGCACTTTGTTGACGACCAGCATAATGTTGGGAATGTCGAGCTCTTTGGCCACCTTTACCGTCAGAGCTGTACCCTGATAGTCTTGGTAGTCGGGGCGAAGGATGACTACTAAAGTGTTGGAGATGCCCATCGACAGCAGGGTTTCTTCGTTGATGCCGGGATGGGTGTCGATCAGCAAATAGTCGAGCCGGAGGCGATCGCCTAGCTGTTCATAGCCCTGCGTCAGCCGCCCGACGTCATACCCTTCGCTCAAGACCTTTGTGATCTCATTCACCTTCATGCTGGCGGGAATCAGGTAGATCACACCCCCGGCATCCGCCATCTTTTCACCCCCCTGGGCCAGGCTTTGGCTGACATCAAAGGCCGCATCTTCGACAGCGCAACGTCCCAAAAGGTAGTCGTTGAGAGTATAGGTAACCTGTTTCACATCCAACCCAAACAAAACATGGATGCCCGGAGACTGGATATCGGTGTCCACAATCCCCACCCGGAATCCTTGCAGAGCGAGGTTGGCAGCCAGGTTGGCCACCACGTTAGATTTACCTGTACCCCCTCGAAACGAGTGGATCGATACAATATTTCCCATAATTTTTTTGACTGCGCGCGGTTGAGTCAGCGCTTTCCTCAAGCGTAAAAATCGACGATTGGTTTAGGATTGCAAGTTTAATGCAAAACTTCCGCACCCTGCGGATAATCATCGCGGGTTGCTCGGGTAAAAACCTGCTGCACCCTACAAAAGACAACTCTAGCGCTTGATTTAATCGCTTGATTCAACTCAATCCTGGGCAGATGCGATCGCCTGTGGCCGCGCTAATTACAGCGCTAATAGTCGCTCTAAACCTGAGGGCACCCCAATCTGCAACGCACCTTGCTCCGTATTCTAAACAAAAATTAGGTGAGAAATTTAGTTTCAGCTGTCAAAAAATGGTTGAAGTGGCTCAATTGGAGCTATAAAGATTTAGGTATGTGGAACTTCACTCAAGAGAGGAGTGCAGCAGTCCCAACTCAAAGACTGCGCTGGGCTAATCGACACCCGATACACAGATCTAGTCATACACTCATGCAAATCAAGCTGCAAATCAAGGTTAGGCCCACACCAATCCACATTCCTCTGGGCGCATCTTCCTAGATCACACAGGAGCTTTTCGTGAAGACTCATCACTGAATCAGGTTAACAGGGTGTTTGTAGGTGAGAGTGCTTCTAGATCAATCTGTAGAGTCAATCTGTTGGGACGCATATGCCAGGGCAAATATTCGGCGATCGCTACGAAGTAGAACAGCAACTCGGCAAAAAAGCCGGTCGGTGGACACTTTTAGCCCGCGACATCGAAACCGATGAGCGAGTCATCCTCAAACTGCTGTTTGTGGATGATGAAACCCATCAAGACGATCTCAAGCTATTTACCCGCGAAGTCCAGGTTCTTCAAGCGATTGAGCACCCTGCTACGCCTAAATATCTGGGTTACTTTGAGATCGACTTGATCCACGATGGCAAAGCGTTGGCGCTGATTCAAAGCTATGTCAACGGTACTTCCCTAGAGCAATATCTCAAGAGCAAGCGCACCCTGAGCGAAACCGAAGCGCGCTGGCTGGCTAAGGCCGTCTTAAAAATACTGCTGTATTTGCACACCTTAGAGCCGCCTGTGGTGCATCGGGATATCAAGCCGAGCAACGTGCTGCTGTCGAAAAATGCCGACACCAACACTCCCAAGGCTAGCCTGGTTGACTTTGGCTCGATTAAGTCGATTGGCATTGGCGAAAGCACTAGCTTTACTATGGTGGGCACCGATGGCTATATGCCGCCTGAGCAAATGGGGCGCAGGGCCGTCAGAGCGTCTGATTTATATGGCTTAGGCATGACCCTCGTAACGGCAGCAACGGGCGTTGAGCCCCACGGTATGCCCAGACGGGGGCTGCGGGTTGACATTGACCAAATGGAAGGATTGCAGGAGTTTGAACCCGCTTTTTTGACGTGGCTGACGCAGATGATTGAGCCAGAGCTATCCAAACGGTTTCAAACCGCAGACGAAGCGCTCCAAGCCCTGCGGGCGATCGACGCGGGGCGCAGCGACGGCTAGGGTAGCGTCCTTCTAAAGATTCCATTAAAGATTCCAATTAAAACGTCCTGAAATCTCCAGCGCGTGCAGATTTCAGGACGTTTTGATTGGGACTGTGCTAGGGACGTTTAGACCGTCGCTGCCCGCTTAAAGGCCTCATCCAGCACCTCAGACAGGGTGGGATGGGTGTGCACCAAAAAGGCCAGTTGGTTGACGGTGTTGTGCTGGGCGATCGCATTGGCCGCTTCTTGAATCAAGTCGGCAGCGTGTAGCCCAATGATATGCACGCCGAGCACTTCACCGGTGTCTTCGCGGTAGATCACCTTGGCCAAACCGTCAGTTTCACCTTCGGCGATCGCCTTGGAGTTGCCCTTAAAGTAAGAGCGCGAGATCCCCACGGTAAACCCTTCTGCCTTGGCTAGCTCTTTGGCGGCGGGTTCGGTCATGCCGACAAAGCTGACCTCAGGGTGGGTGAAAGCGGCCGCCGGAATGCTGAGGTAGTCGACCTGGCGATCGCGACCGCAGATATTTTCCACCGCGACCACTCCCTGGGCCGACGCCGCATGGGCCAGCATCATTTTGCCCGTGGCATCTCCGATTGCCCACAGGTGAGGAACAGGTTGCCCATCAACCGTCACCGCCATGGCGTCATTAACGGCAATAAAGCCGCGCCGATCGGTTTCGACCCCGACTGACTCTAAGCCAAGATCCTTGGTCGCAGGGATGCGCCCGGTTGCCACCAGGCAGGCGTCCACCTCGATCACCTCGACCACTTCCTTGGTTTTGGCATCGGCCAGCTCAATCACCACCGGGGAACCGGGCGTCACTTTTTTAGCGAGGACGCCGACCTTCGTTTCGATGTCGCGGGGGGTAATCAAAATCCGCTGCGCCATCTTGGCAATGTCGGGATCAAACCCCGGCATCAGCTGATCGAGGGCCTCGATCACCGTGATCTAACAGCCCAAGGCCGTGTAGATGTCGGTAAACTCTAGCCCAATGTAGCCACTGCCAATCACCGCCACCCACTGCGGCAGCCAGTCGAGCCTCAGGGCATCGTCGCTGGTAAACACCGTTTTGCCATCGAGTTGAATGCCCGGTGGCACAAAGGGCACAGAGCCCGTCGACAAAATAATGTCTTGGGCCGTGATCGTTTTCTCGCCCGCGTCGGTTTTTACCGTCACTTTTTGGGGCCCAGCCACCTTGCCCCAGCCTCGAATGGTATCGATCCCCAGCCGCTTCAGGCTATTGGTCAGATCTTCGCGAATTTTGAGCACCAGGTTATTGGCGTGGTCAGCGATCGCCTGCCGTTCAAAGCTGACATGGTCTACTTGAATACCCAAAGCCTTGAGATGGTGGGCATTGCGCAGCTCTCGCACGCGCCCCGATGCCGCCAGCAGCGCCTTCGACGGAATGCACCCCCGGTTGACACAGGTGCCGCCCATTTCTGCCGCTTCGACAATGGCTGTTTTGAGGCCACATTTGGCCGCATGGAGGGCTGCGCCATGACCGCCAACGCCAGCTCCAACAATTACCAAGTCATAATCAAATCCGTGACTCACGTCGGTCTCCCTACCAAGCTTGCTCTAGTTTAATTTTCGGCTATCAAGTGACATTTGGGGCTATTGTGGGCGATTTACAGCCTCGGGGCTGGGCTGGGCTGGGCTGAGCGGTACTTCCCCCGCCTCGCAGTCGCGCAACCATAGCCGAATTGCCTGGGCGATCGCCCCTTGGCTGGAGTCTTCTGGCGGTGAGGGCGGCCCGCCGCCCTGATGATCGCCCCAACTCGACACCATCAGCGCCAGTCGCCACACGCCGTCGGCGTGGGTCAAAAACGCCCAGTGGTAGCGCTCTAACAAAACGCCGCGATCGCCATAATACTGCCGTTCTAAGGTCGTAAAAAACAACTGCTCGGGCTCGTCGTCGGTGGTGGGCTGATATTGCCCTGGCCCCAGCGACAGGGGCTGATAATCGGGCCGCCCCGCCAAAATTAGATGTCCCGGAATGTCGCGCCCCCGCTCTAGCCGAGAGGCCCGCTGGTTGACCCGATTGGTATAGCTGGGCACATCGCGCAGCAGCAGCGCCGTCAGGTCTTCTAAGCCATCGGGACAAACCTGCGGCGGGCGGATTGGAGCTGCGATGGATGGGGTTGGTTCAGCCTGGGCGATCGCCCCTATCCCTGGCCACCCCAGCAGCAGCCCAAAGGCAATACCCACACCACGACCGATGCCTAGTCGAATACCAAAACTCAAGCCGACGCGATCGCCCATGAACCCATAGCTCCTAAAGTCGACAGCCGCAAGTAGGAATCGCCCCTGAAACAGAGGCTGTCTTCCGCATGACGCCGCCAGATTAAACGGCCAGGTTAAACGGCCGCACTACACCGCCGTCTTACACATTAGCAAGAGTCTCCAACTCTCTCGCAAGTTCCATGAAAGTTCCATGCGCCAGTTCTGGGAACAAATCCCACCCTACTGCACAGCGGCCAGCTCGTCACAAACCCGCCGAAACGCCTCCGCCGGGTCGGGAGCCGCCGTAATCGGCCGCCCAATCACCAAATAGTTAGCCCCAGCCTTGAGCGCCTGGGCCGGGGTGAGCGATCGCTTTTGATCCCCCGCTTCCGACCAGGTTGGGCGCACCCCCGGACAAACCAACAGAAAATCATCCCCGCAAATCTGCCGCAGTTGGGCCGCCTCCTGGGGCGAGCAGACCGCACCGGGTAAACCGCTCTCTTTCGCCAGCAGCGCCATTTGCAAGGCAAAATCAGGCAGCTCTAGAGGAATTTTGAGATCCAGCGCCAGCGCCCGTGAGCTAATGCTAGTCAGCACCGTAATCGCAATCAGATTAGGCGTCGGCAGCCCGGCGATCGCGGCCCCCTCAGCGGCCGCCCGCTGTGACGCCTGGAGGGCATCACGCCCCGCCGCCGCATGGACAGTGAGCAAATCTACCCCATAGCGCCCCGCTGCCCGGCAGGCCCCGGCCATGGTGTTGGGGATGTCATGAAACTTGAGGTCTAAAAAAATCTGGCACTGGCGGTCTTTAAGCTGCTTTAGAATCGCCGCTCCGGTGCTGACAAACAGCTCTAGACCCACCTTCCAAAAGGTGACCTCAGGCAACCGATCGAGCAGGGCGATCGCGTCGGCTTCGGTCGGCACATCCAATGGAACAATAACGCAATCGTGAGGGGACATGAACACCACAGGCAAACATCTAGGCCATCGTCTAGATTCTATATTTTCTCAACGTTTTATCGGCGCAAAGTCTGCGAAATCGCTTTTAGGGATCGAGCCCGCTGGGCTAACTGGTAACAAGCAGGAACCGATTGTTATCATAGACAGAAACAATCAACGCTGTAGAAAGTCGTGGGAAGTTGTGGGAAGTCGTGGAACTTTATGGAAATAATGGCGATCGCGACACAATTTCAGCTTCCGCCTAGTCATATTTTTCATTAGCCCTTATTTGTTCAGGAAAGTGCATCGGTCGTTGATACTCGCGTTTGAGATATTGCTTAAGCCCCGACATTCCTAAAAATGCGGTGTTGCAATGCTGGAAGATAATCGCTATTCTTCGCCGTCTCAAAGCTCATAGATTCAAGCAAACCAGATTTTTATTTTTTGAACGTGAGGCGGAGCCTCGCTTGCAACAATTCACTCAAAAAATAATTCAACAAATAACGTTGGGCTTGGATTAAATTTACAGTCCACAACCACAGGGTGAATGTTCGTTTCTAGACCATCGCTTGATTGGCAAACCGTGAAGAACATTGATTAACCCAGTGGCTAAGACAATGGCTGAAACAATGGCTAAGATAATTCCTGCACCCGATTCCTTTTGTTTTTGCACCGCAGTTTTTGGTCAGCAGTACATTCAGCTGGCAAAGCTTCTGGCCTCCGATTTGCTGCAATTTGCTCCCGACCATTGGTTTGTGGTGCTAACCGATGCCCCCAGTGCATTTATTGATTACCCTAATGTTTTTGCGGTCAAGCATTGGTGTAGGGGAGTACTGCCTTACAATGAGCGGCGCTTTGCTATTCAGCAAGCCCTAGCAATCGCGCCTTCCACGATGTATCTCGACGCCGATGTGCGGATTTGCGCTCCCCTGCCGACAACGCTGCAATGGCAGCCTGGTTTGACTGCACGAAGCTGTGGTGCGCTGCAAAAACATCTGAAAGAACAGTTTGATCGGACGTCGCTAGAGCCCGATCGCCTGCATAAAAAGTGGGTGATTGAGCAAATGTTCCAAAAGGCAGGAATTGATATCACAGAACCCAACCTCAAATTCATCAATGAATTTTTGTTTGTCGTCACCGCCGATGACGGGCGCGAGCAAGAATTTTTGAGGCTGTGGGGCGAAATGGCAGTTTATGCCGACACGCTAGGGATGCATAAACACCCGACCTATGCGATGGCGATCGCGGCCTTTAAAAGTGGCTTGCCGGTATATCGCGATGAGATGGTGGGGCTCGATTTCTTTGATGATCGAGTTGAGCGCGTGTTAATTCAAGAGGGCAAGTCTTCGCCTGACGCCAAAGCGGAGTATTTTCAGCAGCAGAGCAGGATTGAGCAGCAGCCAAGCCCTCTGTCACAGCGGTTGATGCGGCGTGTGCTCAGACAGTCGGCGCTGATTTATAATCGCGCTCGCGTGCAGCTTACCGCCGCCACGATGCCGTCGCGATTAATTAACTACGCGGTGAAGGAAGTGAAGCTGCCACTTGCCAGCAACTCGCCGGGCAACTCGGCAGCTAACTCAGCAGCTAACTCAGCGGGCGATCGCCTGCCGATCGCCTAACCGGACGCTAACAAAACACACGCTAGCTAACAAACAAAAGCTGAAAAAACAAAAAGCAGTCGGAAGATATATCTTCCGACTGCTTTTTAAGACTGAGTTAGTTTTCGACCAGCGTGCTTCTTTCGCGACTGATCGTGGGTCTTACTCTGCTGCTTGAGGCAACAACTCGCGTTTCTCGCCAGGAAGCACCTTCACCTGACCATCTTCGGCCACGTCAACGACGGCAATGTCGCCATCTTTGATGCGTCCAGAGAGGATTTCTTCAGCCAGCGAGTCTTCTAACAATCGCATGATG
>DATNOW010000485.1:0-2638 GCA_036703515.1 Chroococcidiopsis sp. | reverse complement strand
TCAGCAAAGGGCAACCCGAATGGGGCGCGCACCTGGCTGACGAGCTCGAGCGCATTGTTGCCCTGCACGATGCCACCAACATTGCGGCGGTGATTGTCGAACCTGTGGCGGGCTCGACCGGCGTGCTGGTGCCGCCCAAGGGCTACCTCCAGCGCCTGCGCCAGATTTGCGACAAATATGGCATTTTGCTGATTTTTGATGAGGTGATTACGGGCTTTGGCCGCCTCGGCACCGGCTTTGCCGCCGATTATTTTGGCGTTATCCCTGACATGATCACCGTCGCCAAAGGCATCACCAACGGCACCGTGCCGATGGGTGCTGTGTTTGTCCGCAATGAAATCTACGAGGCCTTCATGAATGGCCCCGACAACAGCATTGAGCTGTTCCACGGCTATACCTACTCTGGGCATCCAGTGGCCTGCGCGGCATCGATGGCCACCCTCGATATTTACGAACAGGAAGGCCTATTCGAGCGATCGCGCGATCGCGCCAGCTATTGGGAAACGGCGGTGCATTCGCTCAAGGGTCTGCCCCACGTGATCGACATCCGCAATGTCGGCTTGGTGGCCGGCATCGAACTCGAATCCATTCCGGGTAAGCCGGGGGCGCGGGCCTTTGAGGCCTTTGTGCGCGCTTACCAAAGCGGTTTGCTGATTCGCACGACGGGGGATATCATCGCCCTGTCGCCGCCGCTGATCGTTGAAAATCACCACATCGACCAGATGGTGGAAATCTTGAGCAATGTGCTGCGCGATCTGCCCTAGGGCTGCCGGATTAACTCAAAACCCCACATAGCGTTTTGTCAGCGAGACACGGCCTTGCTGGCAAAACGTTATGCTGGCGCTGTTCCTTTTTATTGCTAGGGCATAACGCGGATGACGATTGGGGTGTGGGTGCTAGGCGATCAGCTCTGGGGCGAGCAGGCGGCGCTGCTGTCTTGCGTCGACAACCGGGCGCAGACCCCTGTTTTGATGGTCGAGTCGTGGCGGTGGGTGCGGCAGCGTCCTTACCATCGCCAAAAGCTGGTGTTGGTCTGGTCGGCGATGCGCCATTTTGCTGCCGAGTTGCAGCAGGCGGGTTGGCCCGTGTCGTATCAAACGGCAGAAGACTTTGAACCGGCGCTGCGGGAGTGGATTGCGGCTCAGGGAATCACCGAACTGCGGCTGATGACGCCGAGCGATCGCCCGTTTTTGTCCCTCGTCCGGTCGTTAGACTTGCCCTGTCGGGTGATATTGTTGCCCAACAACCACTTTTTGCTCGATGACGACGCCTTTCGGCAGTGGGCCGCTGGGCGCAAGAATCTGCTGCTGGAGTATTTTTATCGCGAGGCCAGGCAGCGGTTTAACGTGTTGATGGAGGGCAAAAAGCCGGTTGGCGGGCAGTGGAATTTTGACAAAGACAACCGCAAGCCGCCCAAGGGCAAACTCCACACCCCCGCCGCGCTAGAGTGGGAGCCGGATGCAATCACGCAGCAGGTGATTGAGCAGGTTAAAGCGGGGGATTTTTCCAGCTATGGGCAGATCGAGCCGTTTCGCTGGGGGGTGACGCGATCGCAAGCCCTAGCGGTGCTGGCCAATTTTATCGAGCATCGCTTGCCCACCTTTGGCCCCTACCAAGATGCCATGGTCACGGGTGAAGATACCCTTTGGCACTCGTTGATTTCGCCCTACCTCAACCTAGGGCTGCTGCGCCCGCTGGAGGTGATCCAAGCGGCAGAGACGGCCTATCGCGATCGCCAGCTTGACCTCAACAGCGTCGAAGGCTTTATCCGCCAGGTGTTGGGCTGGCGAGAGTATATGTATGGGCTTTACCACTACGTTGATGATGACTACCCCCAGCGCAACTTTTTTGGGCACACCCAGCCGCTGCCAGAGTTCTTTTGGCAGGCCGACCGCATCGACATGAACTGCCTTCACCAAACCCTCAACCAGGTAGAACGCACCGGCTATGCCCATCACATTCAGCGGCTGATGATTTTGGCGAATTTTTCTCTGATTGCTGGCTTTTCGCCCCAGGAGGTCGAAAACTGGTTTCACGCTGCCTTTATCGACGCCTACGACTGGGTGATGCAAACCAACGTGATTGGCATGGGGCTGTTTGCCGATGGCGGCATTTTGGCGTCTAAACCCTACGCCTCGTCGGCGAACTACGTCAATACCATGAGCGACTACTGCAAGGGCTGTCGCTACAACCCCAAGGCGCGTACGGGTGACGACGCCTGCCCGTTTAATTTCTTTTATTGGGATTTTTTGGCGCGCCATCGGGATGTGTTGACTAGCCAAGGGCGGATGAGCTTTATCCTCAAAAATCTTGATAAAATGCCCCCGACCGAACTGCAAACCATCCGCCAGCAGGCCGCCCAGTGGCATGAGCAATGGCACAAGTAAGGGAGGCTGCTGGTTATAGCACGGGGCACGGCACAGGTTGCGGCACGCCCCTCGCCGCACCTCCGGGATGATTTTGCTGATCCCCGCTGCGGCTTTAAGGGTGGTGTTCTGTGCCCATCGCCAGAGTCCTCGCGGCTTCCTACTAAAAAAATTGGCAGAAATAGCCATACCTTATAGATTAAACTCTATCTATCAACAATAATTCCCGGTAACCATTTGCCGTGGAGATCACCGTAAGATGGTGACTACTA
>DATNOW010000484.1:0-3247 GCA_036703515.1 Chroococcidiopsis sp. | reverse complement strand
CCCTGATCATCGGTTCCCTGATCGTCCGGTTCCCTGATCGTCGGCTGTTAGCATTTTGGGTGTCTGTGAGTGCACAGAACCTGAGCTTTGATTGAATCTAAGCTGTGATTAAAGTCTGTTTGGTCGAAACGAGCTTATTAGGCTGGATAAACGTTATCAACGTTTTTATGAAAGAGGGTGTTGCGTCTAGCGCGGCACCCTTTTAAGGTTTTGGGAGTCAAGGTTTGGAGAGTTATGGGTTGAGGAGGCCCGGTTTGGGACGCCCTGCCCCCCACGTTATAGGACAGCCAAAATCCTGAAGCCACAGGATTTTTGCTATAAGCTAAGAGCGGATTACGAATGCTGATGACAAATTTCTAAACGCACCATGGTTTCCATTTACGACCACATTGTTTTGATCACGGGAGCGAGCAGCGGCATTGGTGCATCCTGTGCGATGGCCTTTGCAGCGGCCGGGGCTCGGTTGATCTTGGCGGCCCGGCGAGGCGATCGCCTAGAGGCCTTGGCGGCCCAGCTAGCTGAAACCTATGGCACCCAGAGCTATCTGCTGCCGCTGGATGTGTGCGATCGCAGTCAGGTTGAGTCAGCCCTGGCCGATTTGCCCAGTGAATGGGCGGCGGTGGATATTTTGGTCAACAATGCCGGTCTCAGCCGGGGTCTCGATCCGCTGCAAAAGGGCAGCATCCAAGACTGGGAAGAAATGATCGACACCAACCTCAAAGGACTGCTCTACGTTACCCGTGCCCTGCTGCCGGGCATGATCGCCCGCGATCGCGGCCATGTGATTAACATCGGTTCGATTGCCGGGCACCAGGCCTATCCCAACGGCAATGTCTACTGCGCTACCAAGGCTGCTGTCCGCACCCTGTCTGAGGGGCTCAAAATGGACTTGCTGGGCACGGCGGTGCGCGTTAGCTGTGTTGATCCGGGGATGGTGGAAACTGAGTTTAGCGTGGTGCGGTTTCGGGGTGATGGCGATCGCGCCCAAAAGGTCTATCAGGGCGTTACCCCCCTCACCCCAGACGATGTGGCCGATGTGGTGGTGTTTTGTGCCACTCGCCCAGCCCACGTCAACGTCAGCGAGGTGCTGGTGATTGCCACCGATCAGGGCAGTGCCACGATGGTTAACCGCAAGGCATAACCGAGCAAGAAACTACCCGCTCGCTTCGACTTCGCTCAGCTAGCTGCACCCTGAGCGAAGTCGAGGGGTAGAACCCTTCTGGGGAATCGCCTAACCCTCAACTCCCCTCCTAATTCGCCCTCCCATTCACTTGCCGATTCCGGTTCAAGCTAACGTTCAAGCAGCATTCAAGCAGCGTTCAAGCAGCATTCAAGCAATCAAGAGAGCGATCGCACAAACGCCTGAATTTCAGCCGCCACGGCTTCGGGATTTTCGGTTAATACCTGCTCGTCGGCCTCTGGAATGATTTGCAGGCGTGCTTCTGGCGCTTGGGCATAGACCTGATTGAGGGCAGCGGCAATGGAGCGATCGCCCCCTCCCTGGACAATGAGCAGCGGCAGCTTCAGCCATGGGACCTGTTCGTTGAGCAGTTCAGCCTGCAACTCGGGCTTGCGTCGTCCAAATAGAATCCGACATGCGGCCGGCGATCGCCTTAGCTTAGCCTTTAGTCGCCGCAAACTATCGAGCGATCGCTTCTGACCCAGCAGTTTAGAAAACAGCACCACCAGGGGCAACAGCCATGCCACTAGCGGCGGGCGAGCCGTCAGCCAGCGTTCCCACGTCCATCGTCCCTTAACGCCGTCGAGTTTAACCCCCTCAGCCCCCAGCAGCACCAGCCCGCGCACTTGGTCAGGATGGCGCAGCGCATAGCTGGCTGCCACCCAACCGCCTAGCTCATGCCCCACCAGCACCACGTCTTGGATACGTAGCGCCTCCAGATAGCCCGATAGCACTTCCACCTCTAGTTCTACCGAATAGCTGAGCTTGGGGCGATCGGAGTCGCCGCAGCCCAGCAGATCGGGAGCCAAACATAGATAAGCCGCCCCCAGTCGTTCCATCACCGGTAGCCACTGGCTGCCGTCGCTCCAAGAGCCATGCAAAAATAACAGCGCTCGGCCATTGCCCACTTCCCGACAAAACAACTGCCCTTGGGGAAGGCGAATCCGAGTATTGCGAATAGGTAGAGTCATCCTAACTGTGCATCACTGTGCAGCGAAATGTGAGTCTAATGTGAGCTTTATGGGCGTTTTATGGGCGTCTAAAGGAGCAAATTACTCCAACGCCCCAGTGCGCTCTAATGCGCTTTGGTGCGTTCCAGGTGCGTTCCAACTTCCAGTTAATGATGTTAATTATGTATCTATCGATACCATGGGTTAGACCCAACGTTCAACCTATCATGCTACGGTCGTTACCCCATCAAAGTAATCTTGCATTTGTCGGCTGTGATCGTGCGACAGCGACGCAAGCGGGATCTCTAGCGGCTCAAAAGCCTTTACATCCATGATTTCCAGCGAATCTTGTACGTCCATCGTGCCCATCACGCTGGCTTCAATGACGACGCAAATCGAGTGAAAGCGCGGGTCACGATCGGGGTCTGAGTAAATCCCAATCAATCGTTTGATGGCGACCAAATCTAACCCCGTTTCCTCGGCCAGTTCGCGCCGAACCGTTGTGGGAATATCTTCGCGCCAGTCTACCATGCCGCCGGGTAGCCCCCAACGCCCATTGTCGCGCCGCCGAATTAACACAATCCGCCCGTCGGGCAGCACGGGGATGATGCTGGTGCCGAGCACGGGGTGATGCAAAATCAACCCGATGATTGACTGTAAAAAGTGCCAGAGCTGTCTCATACAAGCAATTCTAAGATTTGTATCAGGACTCGATCTATTGCAATCCTAGCTCTACTGCGATCGCAGTAGAGGACTGGATAATTTTTAGCACATGCCACAGACACCCTCTGTAAAAGGCTAGTCAGAAAAGACCGGACAGCGCTCAGTCGATGGATGTTTGTAAGTCTTGCCAGAATCCAGGTTTGCCAGTAATTCAGTATTACCCGGAATCTAAATCACATTGCAGTCGCTTTGCGGAGAATACGCATTCTTTAACCGGTGCAAATTCCGCAGTTACCTAAGGGAAGTATTGCCGTTCGATAGTTTTTGGCGTTGTGCCTCCTGGAATTCCACAAGCTACTCTTTGCTGTAGAATCGCATACCCAAAAAAGCCTTAAAATTTGCCGTAAATTTACCGCCAATAGTCTACATTTCTGACAGTAATGCGGCTTTTATA
>DATNOW010000483.1:0-7830 GCA_036703515.1 Chroococcidiopsis sp. | reverse complement strand
CGTCGCCCTCGACGCGCCGATCATGCAAGACGAAATCTTTGGCCCGCTGTTGCCGGTGATCCCCTACGACCACCTCGACGAGGCGATCGCCCTGATCAACCGCAAACCCAAGCCGCTGGCCCTCTACATTTTCTCGCGCAGCGCCGAGGTACAGCGACAGGTCTTGCGCCACACCCAGTCGGGCGGAGCCTGCGTCAACGAAATCTTGCTGCACCTCGGCATCCCTGACCTGCCCTTTGGCGGCATCGGGGCCAGCGGCATCGGAGCCCACCACGGCAAAGCCAGCTTCGACACCTTCTCGCACTACCGCAGCATTTTGTTTAAGCCCTTCTGGCTCGATGTCCCCATCCGCTACGCCCCCTACACCGACAAGCTGTGGATTTTGAAGAAGATTTTTGGATAATTTTTGGATAAAAGATGGGGTTTGTTCTTAGTCACCTTTCACTTTTTACTGTTCCTTTCTTACTTCCCGCTTCCCACTTCCCAGTTTTGATTTCTTACTTCTCGCTTCCCACTTCCCACTTCCCGCTTCCCACTTTTGATTTCTTACTTCCCACTTTTCACGAGTTCCCTTTTCAGAACTAATCGCCCACAAGCCAACATTTCCCCTCCGAATGCTGCATGAACCGCGCCGAATTGCTGAAGATTATTAACCAAGCCGTCCACGATCAGGTCACCACGCTCGATCTGTCTAGCTGCAACCTCACCGTGCTGCCGTCAGAGATTGGGCAACTGACGCGCCTGACTTCCCTGAATCTGAGCAACAACCAACTGACCAAAAGCAGCCTGCCCGAAGCGATCGGGCAATTGCGGCAGCTCACAGCGCTGCAACTGGTGGGCAATCAGCTCAATGACTTGCCAGAAGCGATCGCCCACCTGCACAGTTTGCAAGAGCTTGACCTGTCATACAATCGCCTCAAAACCATCCCCACAGCCGTAACGCTGCTGCCCTCGCTGACCAGTTTGGTCTTACGCAGCAACGAAATTAGCGATATCCCCATGGCGATCGCCCAGATGCAGTCGCTGGCCGTGCTGGATCTTTCCAGTAACCAAATCGGCCAAATCCCCAGCGCGATCGCCCAGTTGCAGCAGCTCACCGTGCTCGACCTGACCTCTAATCAGATTAGCGAAGTGCCGATTGCGATCGCCCAACTGCAACAGTTGGAAACGCTATACCTAGATGGCAATAAAATTAGCCGATTTCCAGCGGCGATCGCCCTGCTGACTAACCTGTTAGATCTCTATCTTTCGTTCAATGAAATTAGCGAAATTCCTGTTAGCATCGCCCAGCTTAAAAAATTAACCTGCCTCTATATTTCCGATAACAAAATTAGCAAAATCTCACCGGCGATCGCCCAGCTTAAAGACTTAAAAACCCTCGATCTATCGGGAAATCAAATTAGCGCTATTCCCGAAGAAATTACCCAACTCGAATCCTTAAATACGCTCAACCTTTCCGATAACCAAATTAGCGAAATCCCGATTTCGATTGCTCAACTTGAACGTCTCGCTGAACTCAACCTATCGGTTAACCAAATTCGGGAAATTCCGGCGCTGATCGTCCAACCCCATGGCGATCGCTATATTCCCCTCAAAAATCTAACCCAGTTTAATTTAGCGAACAATCCCCTTGAAAGCCCGCCGCCAGAGGTCGCTAGCCAGGGCATAGAGTCAATTCGTGACTATTTTTGTCAGATCGATCGCGAAGGAGTTGACTATCTGTATGAAGCAAAACTATTAATTTTAGGAGAAGGCGGAGCCGGAAAAACAACGCTCTCACGCAAAATTCAAAGTCCTGACTATCAGCTCAAAGACGAAGATTCGACCCGAGGGATTGAAGTCAGCCAGTGGCAGTTTTTGATGGACAATGGGCGTCCCTTTCAGGTCAACGTTTGGGACTTTGGCGGGCAGGAAATTTATCACGCCACCCATCAGTTTTTTTTGACCCGGCGATCGCTTTATGTCCTCGTCGCCGACAACCGCAAAGAAGACACCGACTTTTATTATTGGCTAAATGTTGTTGAACTACTGAGTGACAACAGCCCCCTGCTGATCATCAAAAATGAAAAGCAAGACCGGCAGCGCGAAATTAACGAACGCCAGTTTCGGGGACGGTTTGACAACCTCAAAGCTACCCTCGCCAGCAACCTGGCCACCAATCGCGGCCTGCCCGAAGTATTGCGCGAGATCAAGCACTACATCAGCACCCTGCCCCACATCGGCAGCACCCTGCCCAAAACCTGGGTCAGCGTCCGCCGCGCCCTCGAAGCCGACTCCCGCCCCACCATCTCCCTCGAACACTATCTCGACCTCTGCCAGCAGCACGGCTTTAGCCAACGCCAAGACAAGCTGCAACTGAGCAGCTATCTGCACGATTTGGGCGTGCTCTTGCATTTCCAAGACGATCCGCTGCTGAAAAAAACGGTGATCCTCAAACCCCGCTGGGGCACCGATGCCGTCTATCGCGTCTTCGACAATACGCGGGTGATCAACAATCAAGGGCGCTTTAACCGCGACGACTTGGCCACCATTTGGTCAGACGATGCCTATGTCGATTTTCAAGACGAGCTATTGCAGTTGATGTGTCGGTTTAAGCTGTGTTATGCCATCCCCGGCCAGGCAGGACACTACATCGCCCCGCAGTTGCTCAGCGAAAACCAGCCCGACTACGACTGGGATGACGCCAACAACCTGATCTTGCGCTATACCTACGCCTTTATGCCCAAGGGGGTGCTGACGCGGTTTATTGTCGCCACCCATAGCTGGCTAGAGCAGCAGGCCATCGTCTGGAAAAGTGGCGTGGTGCTGAGCCGCGACCAGACCTGCGCCGAGGTAGTCGAACACTACGACAAACGCGAAATCAAAATTCGGGTATCGGGGCAGCACAAACGCGATTTAATGACGGTGATCACCTACGAACTCGACAAAATCCACGCGTCTTATCCACGGCTCAAGTGCAGCAAGCTGATTCCCTGCAATTGCCTGGTTTGCAAAGACAGCCAAACGCCACACTTTTACGAATATGACAAGCTGCGCGAACGCATTAGCCATCGCAAAGAAACCGTGGAATGCGGCAACCCGCCCTACCATGAGGCCAAGGTGCTGAGCTTGCTCGACGATGTCCTCAATGCAGAACCGCTGCGATCGCCATCCCGTGCGCGTACCGAGAGCGATCGCCCCCTCACCCTAGCCAATGCACCCGCCGCCCATGGCGCACCCGCCAAAGCAGCGGCCGCGTCTGCTCTCACCGCCGAAACCCTCGCTCGCCCCCAAACCATCGCTATGACCGAAACCGCACCGATCACCCCCTCCCCATCCCCAGCCCCTGAAGTATTTGTCTCCTACGCCTGGGGCGGCGAAAGCGAACAGATCGTCAATCAGCTCGATCGGGCCTTTCAGCAGCGCGGCATCACGCTAATTCGCGACAAGCGCGATCTGGGCTTTAAGGGGCGCATCAAAGACTTTATGCAGCAGATTGGCCGCGGCAAAGCAGTGGTCGCCGTGATCAGCGAAAAGTATTTGAAGTCCGAAAACTGCATGTACGAACTGGTGCAGATTGCCGAAAATGGCGCATTCTACGATCGGATTTTTCCGATTGTGCTGAGCGATGCCAATATCTATAAACCCGTGCAGCGGATTCGCTACATCAAATATTGGGAAGATCAAATTGCAGAACTCGACGAGGCGATCAAAAGCGTCGGAGCCGCCAATTTGCAAGGCATTCGCGACGACATCGACTCCTACACCCAAATTCGGGCCACCATCGCCGAACTAACCAATATCCTCAAAGACATGAACACCCTAACCCCCGAAATGCACACGGAGTCAGAGTTTGAGGAGATTTTTGAGGCGATCGCCACCAAACTAGCTGCGGAAAACTATGACCGTGACTCATCGCAACATCCTCACCACTGAAATTGCGCCGATGATGGCGATAGCGTCTTCAATCAGCGCCGCCGGTAGGTCACGACCAAAGGCAGTAGCGAGCCGAGAACGCACCACCGCACCCCCTGTCGTGCCAATTACCGCACCGACAATGCCTGCGACTAAACCACCCCAGAGCGTGCCGCCATCGACCCCTACCATGGCTCCCGAGAGCGCACCACTGACTAGGCGAGCCCCAAACTGAACTGGTACTTTGCGGCTGGGCGTGGAAGGCAGCTGATCTGCCACAAATTCGCCCAAAGCCAGGACGGAGAAAATCCATGGTACGAAGCGGTAGCCCATAAAAGCGAGCCCGCCCCCACCAAGATTGAGGTAACCCAAATAAGCCGCCCAACTCATAGCAGCAGGCGCAGTCAAGGTGCGCAGACCGGCAATGATACCTATGACCAGAGCAAGGAAATAAACCATCGCATCCCCATTTAGGTTTGTGCTACACCTTCATTGACAAACAGCCCAATGCCGTTTCAACTACCGAAGACCACCTGTGATGTACAGTGTTTCGCCAGTGATCCAGGCTGAATCAGAAGATGCGAGGAAAACAGCCGCAGTTGCGATGTCTTGGGGCTGTCCGATGCGCCCCAGTGGTGTTTGCGCTTCAGTTTGCTGGCGACCTTCGCTCTCGGTGATTCCCGCTGTGTGAGTACCTTCCGTTTCCACCATGCCAGGATTAATGGCATTGACGCGGATATTGCGTGGCCCCAATTCTTTCGCGATCGATTTTGTGATCGCATCAACAGCCGCTTTAGTGGCACTGTAGATTGAGCCGTTTGCAGGCGCGAGGGTGCTGACGATCGAACTGATATTGATGATGCTGCCTCCTGCCGAGCCAAAGTGCTTTATACTTTCTTGCAAAGTGAGAACCAACCCCAGCACATTCAGATCAAACTGCTTGTGGAAGTGTTCTTCCGTGATGGCTTCAAGCGGGGCAAATTCATAAATACCAGCATTGTTGACCAGGATATCAAGCGTGCCGAAAGCCTGCTCTGTTTTTTCAAACAGATGTTCGATCTCTGACTTCTTGGCAACATTCGCATGGACTGCGATCGCCTTACCCCCATTGCTAACAATCGCGTCAACCACGCGATCTGCACCTTCTTTGCTTGATGCGTAGTTGACAACCACGGCTGCTCCTTCGGCTGCTAGATGTTGAGCGATCGAAGCACCGATGCCTTTAGATGCCCCCGTCACAACTGCAATTTTCCCGTCTAGCTTTTTCATGATAATGAGTCCTGTAGCTGTTGAATTTGAAAGCAAAATGCTGGAAGGGTTACTTTAGAAATCAGATTTTCCGCAGTTAGATCGTTGAGCTGTTAGCAATTCATAGGCTTTTGAGTGGGTGGGCAACGGATTCTGCCAACAGAAAGAGCTATTGAAACTTAACCGTGACTTACAAGTCTTACTGCAAGTCACGGTTACCATACTTTGTTAGCGCTATGGGCAAATCCCAAAATCTTAAGCCCTGAAAAAATCCAGCAGATCAACATAGAATTGGTCTCGATATATACAGACCAATCCGTGAGCCGTACCTTGATAAACTTTCAGGGTCGCATCTATTATGAGTTGAGAGAAAATTTGCGCTGAGTTCGCGATAAACACGATTGGGTTATCGCCTTTCACCTCAGAGAATAAAAGATTTGACCTAAAATTTCCTAAAAATGGCAATTATGATTTGAGCGGATTATACCCGGACTAGATAATTGCTGAAACCTGTCAAAAGATAGATGCTGTTTACAAAGTTCTGCTGCTCGTCTCGTCGATCGCGGTTTTCCTTGAAACCTTCAGCAATGACAACTGGTTAAACAATGTGCTGCAAAGCTTTGATGAAAATGGCAACAACCTCCATGAGGGCTTCAAGGTTGTGGACTTTAGAATGGGCTGGCTGTCGGGCGCACAGTAATATCCTTAACATCCACACCTTCAGGTTGAGCGATCGCATATAAGGTGCCAGAATACCTCTGGCTGTGATGACTTCCAATTTCCCTGTTACTTGAGGATGCTGTGTCTTGACTTTGGAGAACGCGCCACAACTCAATGAACAGGCCCTCTGTACGCGATTAGGCTTTGGAGGTTGAGGGCTGATTAGGGTTTACAATAGCTGCTCAATGTTTTCATAGAGCGTTGCGATCGCACATCTTGTAGCGTGCGTTCTTAAATGCAACTCTTATTTCCTTTGCAAATAGATTGCAGAGAACGCACCACCTTCATGAATTCTTGAAGCAAGCGATCGCAGTGATGGCAAAACAGAACGTGAAAAATCACCCATTTCCCTCACGGGCTTGCTTGATTTGGGCGATCGCCTCATCCAGGGTAATGCCAGCCAAAACCGCATCGCGATCGCGAGTGTAGTCTCCACTGCCCTGATCAAACTGCTGCAAAAACCGCACCATTCCCACAGCACCCAACGCCTGTACTAACGCCTCAATGCCAAGCTGTCGCAATTGCGCTGGACTCAACTCATGGGTTTGCATCGGTCATCACCTCCAAAAGCCATCTCACTGGATTCGCTACCTTCACTTGTAGCATGTCTGATTGCCTTCCTGCCCACCGCACCAGTCGATCATCCGTCGTCAGCAATGCCGTTGACTGACTGGCCTCAGCACAAGCCAAATGCAACGCATCAAATGTCCCCAACCCCTGCTGGATAAACACACCTGCTCGAACCTCAATGGATTCATCCACAGTAACTTGCAGAGTTGCTAAATCAGCGAATGCCTGAAGCTGTGACTTCCGCTGCGAATCGCGAGTTTGGTTAATTTCGAGGGCGACTCTCCAAAGGAGAGGCTCTGCCAACGCCTCACTGCCCATCAACTGCCATTCGCCACGCTGACAGCGACCTAAAATCAGCAAAACTGCTTCTGATTCCAACCGAACTCGTTCCTGCGTTTGATCATCAAACGGGCGATTCAAGCAACACACATCCAAATAGATCAGCACACTCATCGTTTCCAGACTAGTAAGCTGACCTTATTCTATGGCGTGGTAGGGAAGTAAGGGTTCGATTCCGACCTGTTATGTAAAACTATGGGGCGATCGCATAGTTTTAGATGGCTTTAGTCTAAACTCCAGTAAGTTAACATCTGAGAGCTTTATAGAAGGTTTGCATCCAGAGAGATTCCCTGATTGAATGATACACATTCCCTAGCGACGGGCCTGCCGCTGCAAGATAAAGTGGTTGCCGTAGTTGAGCAGCGTATCCATCGCTTCGAGGCGATTGTTCCAGGTGCGGAGGCGGTAGTCGTCGTTGTTGGACTGCAACGACACCCAATCGTCAAGCTGGGTGCGAAAATCGTAGAGCAAATGCTTGGCGGTGTTGAGCCGCTGTTCAGACGGGTTGCTAGCCAGCGCCCGCAGCGCCTGATCGAGGGCTGCCGTTTGGGTATTCCAGATCGTTTGCTGCGAATTCCAGACGCGCAGTTCGCCATTGGCTAGCATCACGCTCCACTCTCGCTGCAGCGACTCATAGCGGGCCAACGCCGTGTGAAAGGGCTGCCGATAGGGAATCGGATCGGGCCGGGTCGTAGGGTGAACCCCCTGGGTGCGGCTAAACATCACCTGGAGGGTGTCGTTTAAGTCAGCTACCGCAAACAGCGAGTATCCGCCCGAAGGCATGTCGCGAATCGCCTGAATCTGCTGAAACGCATTGGCATTGGGTAGATTGTGCAAGCGAATGGAAGGCAGCACCAAAACTGGGCCTAGGGCATCGGCATGGTCGAGCCAAGGCATGACCAAACGCTGCAATCGATTGGTATCCATGGCGTAGCTCATGGTCACGATCACATCTACATCGCCGCGCTGGGCCCACAGTTCCCAGTGCTGCTGAATCTTCTGAATGCGCTCATGCTCCGAGATCGGAAACACGGCGGTAGACAAAATCAGGCTGGGTTT
>DATNOW010000482.1:0-2085 GCA_036703515.1 Chroococcidiopsis sp. | reverse complement strand
AGCAGAGGGACGGCAGCCCGTCCCTCCGCACCTCCCTCGGCACCTGTTGGCTGGCTGGGTGTTGTTTGAGCGCTTACGACACAACCAGCTTTGGTCTTAAGGTTGGGGCGTGCCCCACAACACCCCGGCTGGTGAGCGCAGCCGAACCACTCCCTTTTCCCCTTGGAGTTCTTACTATGCTTTTACTTCAACCAACTCTAATCTTCTCGTTGCTGTTTGTTGTGGCTCTGGTGTTGGCTTATCTGGGGCTGCCGCTGTGGCTGTGGACGCTGTTTGCGGCTGGGGTGTTGGCGATCGCGCAACCTCCGGTGGTGGTCTGGGTGGTGGCGGGGGCGATCGCTGTGGTTTTGAATTGGCCGTGGTTGCGGCAGGGGCTGGTGACGCGCTGGATTGTGGGCGCGATTAAGGCGCTGAAGCTGCTGCCGACGATTTCGGAGACGGAGCGGGCGGCGATTGAGGCGGGTAATGTCTGGATTGAGGGCGAGTTTTTTACTGGAAAACCAGACTGGTCGCGGATTTTAGATCAGCCGTATCCTACGCTTTCGGCTGAGATCCAAGCGTTTTTGGATGGCCCGGTTGAGCAGGTGTGTCAACTGGCGACGGATTGGGAGATTTATCAACGGAAGGATTTGCCGCCTGCGGTTTGGAGCTATCTGCGGCAGGAACGCTTTTTTGGCATGATGATTCCGCAGGAATATGGCGGGCTAGGGTTTTCGAATCTGGCCTATAGTGCGGTGATGGTGAAGCTGGCGTCGCGTTCGTTTACCCATGTGGCGACGGTGGGTGTGACGAATTCGCTGGGCCCAGCCAAGCTGCTGCTGCGCTATGGCACACCGGCCCAAAAGGATTACTATCTGCCGCGACTGGCGCGGGGTGAGGAGATTCCTTGTTTTGCGCTGACGGAACCGACGGCGGGTTCGGATGCGGCTAGTCTAACGTCGGATGGGGTGGTGTTTCGGGGTGAGGATGGGCAGCTTTATCTGCGGCTCAACTGGCGTAAGCGCTACATTACGCTGGGGGCGATCGCTACGCTGCTGGGGTTAGCGGTACGGCTGCGTGATCCTGATAACCTGCTGGGTAAGGGGCAAATGGTGGGGATCACCTGTGTGCTGGTGCCGACGAAGACGGCGGGGGTGGTGATCAACCAACGTCATGACCCAATGGGGGTGCCGTTCTATAATTCGCCGACGGAAGGGCATGATGTGATTTTGCCGATCGAGCAGATTATTGGCGGTGTGGAGCAGGCGGGCCAGGGTTGGAAGATGCTGATGCAGGCGCTGGCAGCGGGTCGGGGTATTAGTTTCCCTGCTACCTGTACGGGGGTGGCGAAGCTGGTGGCGCGGGTGACGGGGGCCTATGGCGTGGTGCGGCAGCAGTTTGGGCTATCGATTGGGCAGTTTGAAGGGATTGAAGAACCGCTGGCGCGGATTGGCGGGCTGACCTATTTGACCAATGCGGCGCGGCTTTATACGTGCGGTGCGGTCGATCAGGGCGAACAGCCTGCGGTGGTGTCGGCGATCGCCAAATATACCACCACTGAGCTGTCTCGCCAGATGATTAACGACGGCATGGATATCTTGGGCGGGGCGGGGATCTGTCGCGGGCCGCGCAACCTGCTGGCCAATATCTACACGGCGACGCCGATTTCGATCACGGTGGAAGGGGCTAATATCCTGACTCGCACGCTGATGATCTTTGGGCAGGGCGCGATTCGCTGCCATCCCTATGTCTATGCCGAAATTCAAGCCTTGCAGGAGGGCGATTTGGCGGCGTTTGACCGGGCCCTGTGGGGGCATCTGGGCGCATTTGGGCGCAACACGGTGCGGATGCTGGGCCTGGGGCTAACGCGGGGATGGCTGGCGCGATCGCCGGTTAGGGGTGAAACAGCGGGCTACTACCGTAAGCTGACCTGGGCGTCTGCTACCTTTGCCTGTTTGACCGATTTGGCCCTGCTGACCATGGGCGGCTCGCTCAAGCGTCGAGAAACGCTGACCGGGCGGTTTGCCGATGTGCTCTCCTGGCTCTATCTGGGGACGGCGACCCTGCGCCGGTTTGAAGCTGAAGGGCGCAACCCCGATGATTTGC
>DATNOW010000481.1:0-2806 GCA_036703515.1 Chroococcidiopsis sp. | reverse complement strand
GGATCACCTGCTGATAGATAGATTCCGCTTCGGCGGGCGAGTTTCCGATGGTGGTCAGCCCCACTTTGCCAAATTCTGACAAACAGCCAATCATGTGAAACACCGTGCCGGTTTTGGTCGTGCTGTCGAAGTGCAAGTTATGGCTGGCAATAATATCCATCAGGTCATTGGGCAGCAGCCCCTTGTAGCGGGCGCTGGCCAAATTATCGGTGGCGACATAATATTTGGCGGTGCCCTGCTGGTTATAAAACAGCCCCGTGCCATAGTCGTAATGGCCGCTGGTGAGCAGCTTTAGCGTCATAAAGGGATGGGTGGTGCCCCCCTTGCGCAGGTTGATTTCGATCGCTTGCAGATCCCACGGTTGCTCGGGCTGCTCGGGCTGATACACAGCCACAAAATCGACGCTAAAGCGCTCTAGCGCACCTTTTTCGGCGAGGCGTTTGCCGACCCGCCAGCCGTAGTCTTGGAGCTGAAGCCGATAGGCATCAGCGGCGGGAAAGCTACAGCCCAAAAAGATTTGCCCATCGGGGCCGCCCAAAATCTGGTCGTGGGTCGAAAGAATTTCGACATCGCCCGCTGGGGTAATGCGCCCCTGGACGCTAGGCGATCGCTTGTTTTCCCCTTCAATAAACGATTCCACAATCGCCCCCAGTTCGGGAATGCGGCTGCCAAAGTTAGCCCAGGTTTCGCTGGCGCACTGAAAGCTGAGGTGATGGAAGCGGTCAAGAATCGTGTCTAGCCGCTCTTCGCGGGTGCCGATACCGGGGGCGACCTGCTGCAAGGGGCGCAAATCGAGCAGGGCGTTGCCTTCTCCTGAAAAGCCTTCGTTGAGCTTGACCACCATGCGTTGGAGGCTAGGGTGGCGTTCCCATAGCTCCACAGCGGCGATCGCCAAATCCTGCTCTGTCCACACGAGGTCGCTGCCGTCAGGGTGGGGCACTGCCGTATCGCGGAAAATCTCGCGGCTGCCGCTTTTGGTGCCCCAATAAAGCAACGCCGGATCGACGGCCAGCAGCGGAATGCCCAACTGCACCGCCAACTGCTGCTCTAGCACGGTGGAGTTGTAGCAGGTCATATAGGCCTGGCTGGGGCGCAGGGCCTGCTGGATGCGGGTGAGCAAGCGGGGGCGTTCTAAAATCTTTTGGGTCAGCGGCGCAACGGAAGAATCGTAGACGCACAGCAGCAGCAGGCGATCGCGCGCGTGGGACATGGGCACCCCCGGCAGCAGCTGCAAATAATAGTCGATCACCGCTGGATGAATCGGCTGGGAGGTGACGTAAATCAGCCGGGTGCGCGGATTGCGTAGCCGAATTAACGAAAACAGCAGCCGCTCTTCGTAATAGGGAATGCCCTTCACTTTTTGCAGTTCGCGCTGGTCGAGGCTGAGGGAGGGAATCACCAAAATGTCGTGATCGCCCATGTCGGGCTGGTCGATCGACTGCCAGCGATCGACCAGCAGCGCTTGCAGTTGATGGTAGGCGGCAAGCCGGTTGGTGTCAGTCGTATGATCGACCCACGAAAGATGCGTCAACGATTCCATGATGTCAGACCCCTATGGCGCTGCCTAAAAAAGCGTGGTATGCCCTAAGAATAGTGTTTGAGAAGCGGTTGATGGGCCATCAGGGTGTAAGGGCGCGGCATTCGGACAACCATTTTTCGGTGTGCATGACAGCTTTCGGGCCGAATGCCACGCCCCTACAGAAAATTGGTGACACGTTTCAAACAGCCTCGCAGACTAGGCGCTTTGCTCAGGGCTATTTTGTTCAGCATTGCTGTGTTTTTGCCCAATTTTGGGTTCTGTACCTTTGAGCAACCGTTGAATATTAGCGCGATGGCGCACCACAATATACAGCCCGCCTGCGATCGCCATTAATAGATAGGGCAACGGCTGCCCCAATACCACCATCAGCACTGGAGCCGCGATCGCCGCTGCAATCGAGCCCAGCGACACAATCCGAAACAGCGCCATTAATAACGCAAACACGCCCAGGGTGCCAAGACCCACGGGCCACGACATGGCCAACAGCACGCCTAGCCCCGTCGCGACCGATTTGCCGCCGGTAAAGTTAATCCACACCGAGCGGCTGTGGCCAAACATGGCCCCCAACGCCGCCAGTGTCACCATCCACGGCACCCACACATCTGGGGCGATCGCCGGTGGAATGGCCATGTCCAGCGGCAGCGAATAGAGCCAGCGGGTGAAGGCGATCGCGGCGACCCCCTTGAGCACATCCACGAGTAGCACAAACAGTCCAGGGCCTTTGCCCAGCGTCCGCAGCACGTTGGTTGCCCCCGTAGACTTTGAGCCGTGCTCGCGAATATCAATGCCCTTGAGTACCCGCCCTGTCCAATAGCCCGTCGGCGTTGCCCCCAGCAGATAGGACACCGCTAGCACCAACACCCCCAACCCCAGCCAAATCGCCATCAGGAACCCCCTCCACTGCAAGCAATTGCAGTAATAGTCTACCGTTTGTTATCCGATTGTTATTCGATTTGTTGTCCGCCAGTCGTTAGTCCAGTCGTTAGTCCAGTCGTTAGTTTGGGGCTTGCCTGCCACAGCAGGCTTGGGTCTTGCGATCGCGTCCTCACAAGTTCCACAACTTGTTGCCCTATAACCAAAAGTGGCGTCCAGAGCAGCAGTCCAGAGCAGCCGTCCAGAATCGCAGTCCAGAACAACCAACGACTCCTGATCAATGAACCAAATCCCAGAACCAAGTCCCATTATCGGCTTTGCCATCTGTTTGATGTTTCGACGGTCGGGCTCAGTCACAGGGCTGAAGTATTCAGGGTTGAAGTATTCAGGGTT
>DATNOW010000480.1:0-5572 GCA_036703515.1 Chroococcidiopsis sp. | reverse complement strand
GATCAGCAGCTTTTCCCACTCGCGGCGGGGCGTGCGAATTACCCCTTCGGTGCGATCGCCATTGACATCGGTGCCAAACAGGGGGAGCGGCTCACTGGTCAACTGATTGCGGATTGATTCGGCCAGCACCCCGATTGCGCCACCATAGCGCACCACGTTGGTGAGATCAGAGCGTTCATAAATCTGACTAAACACGTTTGACTCGGCCTCGCCAATGGGCGGCAGTTGGGCAACATCGCCCACAAATAGCAACTGGGTGCGTTTGTGGAGATCGGTGACAGCTTGGGTCAGCAGCAGCCACATCTCTTCGTTAATCATCGACGCTTCATCGACGATGACGAGGGTGTAGCGATCGAATAGGTTTTCGCTATTGCGATCGGGCTTAAACACCTGCTTGCCGGTGGCAGGGTCGATGTCGGGCTTGAGCCCTAGCAGCTTGCAGCAGGTCATGCAGTCTACGTCGAGTTCCCAGCTATCGGCCATGCGCTCTAGCACCTTGGTGGCCTTGTTGCTAAAGGCGGTAAACACAATCGGGCGAAAGTCTGACTTATCGCGCATCCGCTTGATCAGCGCTTGCAGCAGCGTGGTTTTGCCGGTGCCGGCATAGCCCGTCAGCAGGTAGAGTTTTTCTCGGCTTTTGACGAATTTTTCTAACTGTTGCAGCACGTCCCACTGCTGCTGGCTCAACGCAATGCCCGGCAGCACCTCTGGAATTGAGTTGGCAGTAGATTTGACCAAAGCGGCAACGGTAAAACGGCAGGAGTAAAACAGCAGCGGTAAAGCCGCAGTAAAGCAGTAATAGCGCGACAGAACGGTGCGATGGAACGGTGCGATAGAACGCTTTTCACGCTCACCTATGGCGGATTCAGGAGCGTGGATTCGACATTATTTTTCGACGTTATTTATAGGATATCTATACGATACGCCAAAGCTTGGGGGTGTGGGATTTTGCCTTTGTCCGGGTGGGTTTAGGAGAAGGATGGAGTGTTCTACCCGAATTTGATGGCAAAAACCACCTCTACGCAGGGGATGACACCGGCTGGCAATAATCAGTTGGCGATAATCAGTTGGCGATAATCCTGACCGACTGCCCCACTTGGGGTTTGCCAAACCGCTGCCAGGCGTTGCCGCCGCGCAAAAACAGTTCCATCCAGCGGAAAGGGGCGGTGCCATCGGCGCTGGGCCAGCCCGAACTGCCGGGGGCAAAGGCGAGGGTGCCTTCGGGGACGGTGAAGCTGCCGTCTGAGTAAATCGCATCGCTGACGACATCGCCAATGCGGATGATGATTTTGGATTCGGGTTTGAGGGCGATGGTATGGGCCGCCAGGGTGGTTTTGATATTGCCGTAGCCGTCAATCCAGGCAACGCGATCGCCTGGCATATCGGGGATTTGACCCGGCAGCAGGGTTTCACCTAGCACGCTGAGGTCATCCTGGGCGATCGCGATCGCCGCCTGCGGAAACACATCCCGCGAGCGAAACTGAGACCCGCCCCGCGACACATTGATGCTGCTCAGCACCTGGGCATAATCTTTGATAAACGACAGCGTGTAGCCTGCATTAACGCCAACGACCTTGACCCCATTGTTGAGCAGAGCATAGGTCAACCCCTCCCCTTCGTTGTTGCGGCGAGCGTCGGGGTCATCTTTGCGGGGGGCGCAGTTGTGGTAGATCAGGCGTGGCGCTGGGCCAGGGTTTAACCCCAACTGAGCCACCCAAAAGCCGGTGGCCAGCGTGCTAAAAGGCGGCACCGAGAGGGGATAGATCTGCGCCTGCGGCAGCCCCATCAGCAGCCGTTGTGTCACCTCTGAAAATGCCGGATCACCCGTGCCGTAGTCTGCAATCACACTGATGAACATAGAGCTGTTTCCCAATGACCGTGAGTGATAGTTGTGAGTGACCTTATCACGGCTAGGTTAACGGAATATGGCCGCGATCGCTCGTCTCATCACCCCCATCTCACTTTCCCACTCTCCCCGGCTGGTGAGCGCAGCCGAACCACTCACCCCGTCTACTTTTTGCGTGGATTTTGGGCCGGATGCTCGCCCAGCCAGACTTCGGTGATAATCTGCTGCTGCTGTTGCTGCATGATGTAAGACCGGTAGGCAATCACCGTGCCGCCCGCCATAATCGCCGCCAGCATGGGGGCAATCACGGGCACCCAGCCCGACATCAAAAAGATCGCAAAGCTTGCACCAGAGAGCGTGACAATAATGGCGATACCGCCTGCCCCAAGCTGAATGGGATGGCGCGCCAGCCAGCCTACGCAGCCGCCTGCGATCGCCCAGCTGCCAATCCAAATCATCTCCAGCCAGTCGGGCCAAAACCACAGTAGCGATCGCCCATCTAACGCCGTACTCAGAATCTGGCTGACCATTTGGGCATGGATGATCACACCCGCCATTTTGGGATCGTCGCTTTGCCCCGCCGAAAAGGGAGTGTTAAACAAATCTTTGCTGCTTGGGGCCGTGGTGCCGATCAGCACGATCTTGTCTTTGACCCACGCGGGATCGATCCGCCCATTGAGCACGTCGGTAAAGGCAACCTGACGGGCTAGAGTGTGGGCAGAGCGGTAGTTGAGCAGCACTTGATAGCCATTGTCGTCGATAGACTGGTATCCCCCCGCACTGGGGTAGAGCGGCGGAAACGTGGCAGATTGCAGCTGCACCCACTCTGGGTATTGGGGGTCTTGCCTAGCCTCAATGCCCTGATCTTTTAAATAAAGCTGGGCCAGCTTCCACGAAAACGAAAAGGCGGGATCTGAACCGATATAGGCAAACATCAAATTGCGCCGCACGGCCCCATCGGGGTCGATCACCAAATCGTTAAAGCCGATCCGCTTAGGAGACACACCGGGCGGCGGCGGAATCTGCCCCGTCTCGGCGGTGCCGATGTTCATGATGGCGATCGTTCGCTCTGACTGGAGCTGCTCCAACAGTTCGGCTTGGCCGGGCTCTTGGGGCAAATCACGATATAGATCGAGCCCAACGGCGCGGGGTTGATACTCCAACAGCTTTTTCATCACCGTGGCCACATCGCGATCGGAGGGTGTGGGGCGCTGGAGCGTCTTGAGGTCGGCTTCGCTGATTTCGACCACCAGCAGGCGATCGTCGGGCGGCAGTGCCGGCCGCCACTGCATCATCCGGTCATACACGGCAATCTCTAGCGGCTGTAGCCAGCTGAGCTGACGCAGCCCAGCAATCACCCCCGTTGTGGCCAGGGAGGCGATCGCCACAAGCTGCACGGAGCGCTTGATCTTGCTGAACCACGGACGATAAAACGGATGGGTTTGCGTGTGCGGCCCCGCAGGCGGTTCGGGCAGCAGCAGCGACTGCGGAATTTCGGTTAAGTCGGTCGGCAGTTCTGACAGGCGCTTGAGGGCGCGCAACACATCGGAGGCGGTTTGATAGCGCTCGGTATAGTGAAACCGCACCATGCGGTTGAGCACATAATTTAACCCCAGGCTGACATCGGCATAGTCTTGCCAGAGGTATTCGTAAGTGTCGGGGTCTTCAGAAAGCTGGGACGGCTGCCGCCCGGTGATAGCCTGGATAGCGGTCATCCCTAGGGCATAGATGTCGCTTGAAAACCGGGGCTTGCCCGCGAGCTGCTCGGTTGGCGTATAGCCTTGGGTGCCAATGCCAACGGTAAAGCTGGTCTGCCCAGCCCCGGCAATCTGGGTGTGAATTTCTTTGACGGCCCCAAAATCAATCAGGACAATTTTGCCGTCCTTGCGCCGCCGAATCAGGTTGCCGGGCTTGATGTCACGGTGGATCACCTGATTTTTGTGGACAAACTCTAAAATGCCCAGCACATCTTGCAGCAGGGCGACGACCTCGGCTTCCTTCAGCCGTCCGCGCATAAACTCATCGCTGAGCGACTGCCCATCGATGAATTCTTGCACTAGATAAAATTCGTCATTTTCTTCAAAGAAGTTGAGAAACGTGGGGATTTGGTCATGTCGCCCTAACTTTTTGAGGGTAGCCACCTCTTGGTTAAATAATCGATGGGCAATTTGCAACGACTTCGGATTGCGCGTCGTTGGCTTAAATTGCTTAATCACACAGGGAGAGTCTTCGGGGTCTTGGAGATCTTCAGCCAAGTATGTTTGCCCAAAACCTCCGGCTCCCAGCTCAGTGATGATTTTGTAGCGACCACCGATTACCGTATCCAGCATGGTCATAGAGCGTGCATCGTGTTCTGATTGTGACACACAATTTACGGAGCCTTTTATGGAGCCGCTTATAGAGCCACTTACAGAGTTTGTGAGCGGCAGCCCAGCTCGCGATCGCGCAAGAACTGCGGTCGTTTGACGTTGGGTTTAAGGGTTTAGGGTACTGAATGAGCGTTTAATTAATGAGCGTTTAATTAAAAGTTGCCGTTGCCGCTGTGGGCGCGTTATTGACACCACGAGAGTTGATTAATTCTAAATTGATCAATTGAGCACCCTACAAAAATAGCGTAAGCCAGCAGTGCGAGCCACCCGTGCAAGCCACGTGGGGAGGAAATATCGGATTTGCGAATGGATGCAACGGTGCCTTTCTGGGATATGTATGTCTTATATCTCTATGTCTAGTATCCCTACAGACTTACAGATTTTGCGTTTCTTTTGTGTTTCTCAGTTGTGACATTAAGACCCCATGATTACCGGTTCTACTCAAATTCTTGGCGTGATGGGTTGCCCCATTGAACACTCACTCTCGCCGGTTATGCACAATGCGGCGATTGAGGTGATGCGGTCGGTAGATGCAGATGCCCTATCGCCTTTGAATTACGTCTACTTGCCATTTTCGGTCAAGCCGGAACGGTTGGCAGCCGCGATCGCAGGTTTTAGTGCAATTGGGGTGCAGGGATTTAATGTCACCATCCCCCACAAGCAAGCGATCATACCATTTTTATCCGAGGTATCGGCGATCGCCCAGGCAGTGGGAGCGGTGAATACGGTGTATCCGACGGCGACAGGCTGGGGCGGCACCAATACCGACGTGATCGGCTTTTTAGCGCCCCTGCGAGCGATGGGCCACGACTGGAGCCAAACCCAGGCGGTAATTTTGGGCAACGGCGGCGCGGCTCGGGCTGTGGTGGCGGGCTGTGCGGAGCTAGGGGTGGGGCAGATTCAGGTGGTAGGGCGCAACCCGGAGGCGCGGCAGGCGTTTTTGCAAAGCTGGGCGGCTTCGGCCTTGGCCGAGCGGCTTGACTCCACGCTGTCGGTGCATGGCTGGGAGGAACTGCCCCTGCTGCTGCCCACTGCGACGCTGCTGGTCAATACAACGCCTGTGGGGATGCATCCCCAGGTGGGAGCGTCGCCCGTCAGCCTCGACCTGTTGCAGCAGTTGCCCACCGGGGCGATCGCCTATGATTTGATCTATACGCCGCGCCCGACGCAGTTTTTGCGCGATGCGGCCAGCGTGGGGGCGATCGCCCTAGACGGTTTAGAAATGCTGGTGCAGCAAGGCGCGGCCGCGCTAGAGCTATGGCTCAAGCGTCCGGTGCCGATTGCGGTGATGCGGCAAGCGCTAGAAGATGCCCTGAGTCGCTGACAAAACGGCAACAGCCTGC
The DNA here is from genome assembly GCA_036703515.1 of Chroococcidiopsis sp. Lineage (GTDB taxonomy): Bacteria > Cyanobacteriota > Cyanobacteriia > Elainellales > Elainellaceae > DATNOW01. The sequence continues at coordinate 14 of DATNOW010000480.1, read as the reverse complement.
GCGGCAGTGTGAAA
>DATNOW010000479.1:0-3446 GCA_036703515.1 Chroococcidiopsis sp. | reverse complement strand
CGCTGCTTGCCGCTGACTTCATAATTCAGCCGCTGCATGGTGGCATCCGTCAGCTTCGGAGCCAAGGCGTTGAGTGCCTCTGCAATTTGGGGATTGGCATCCAGCGCTTCTTGACGGACAACGGGGGCGATTTGGTAAGGCGGGAACAGCTTCTTATCGTCTTCTAGCAAAACCAGATTAAAGGCGCTGACTTCGCCATCGGTGCCAAAAGCCACCGACACATCGGCTTCGCCATCGACCAACCCCTTATAGCGCAGCCCGGGATCAACCGCCTTATAATCCTTCAGCTCAAAGTTGCCATACACCGCTTTGATGCCGGGCAGGCCGTCTTCGCGCTCTTGAAACTCGGGTGGGCCAATCATCACCAGTTCGCTGGCCTTGGCCGCCATATCGGAGATGGTCTTGACGCCAAATTTCTCAGAGCCTTCCTGGGTCATGGCCAGGGCTTGGGTATTGTTCATCGGGGCGGGGTCGAGCCAGACCAGATTAAACTGCTCTTTGTACCCGGCCGAGACCTTGTCAAACACTTCTTTTTGGTCGCTAGTGGCGGGCAGTTTCAGCACCGTCAGCAGCCCCGTGCCAGTGTATTCGGGATAGAGGTCAATTTCGTTGCTCTCTAGTGCGGCTTGGGCGACAGGAGTACCGCCCAAATTGAGCTTACGCTCAACGGTTAGCCCAGCTTTTTCTAAGACCAGCGCATACATTTCACCAATGATGAACTGTTCGGTAAAGTCTTTGGAACCAACTCGAATCGTTGTGCTGCTGCTGCCTGGAGTGCTGCCGCCGCCCGTGCAGGCGACGACCGTAATTGCCGTCAACAGCGCCAGTAGTGGAAAAATAAGCAAACGACGCATCGCTTTCATCGCTTTTATACCTTGCTTGATGGAAAGGGGGTTTGGGGGAAACAGGGGAAAATTTATGTTCAGACCATAATACCGAACGACTGCGGTGAAATTGGACAATTCCCCTTAAAATACCAAAAGCCGACCGGACTAGAGGGAATTCCGGTCGGCATCGACTTTAGGGCAGTCCAACCCGTCGGGTCGGACGACGAATTGCGCAAGACTGATTCTGCCTCGAAACGCTGATGAAGTTCTTAAGCTATGGATCGATATTTTGGTAGCATTCGCGGTTTGACTGGCGATCGCCCCGCAAGTTTTCGCTCTCCTGAATTATGAAGCGTTGACTCCGAGACTGCGTCGAGTTTTTTGCTCCATTTCCGCTAAACACGCGCATTCAGCCCAACCGTCCAAATGCCCAGGACGTCACAGTTACAACAATTTGTATCAGCTAGGCAGATCCGTCGATAGGCTGAGACGCTCTCAGTACATAGGCCGAATTACTTAGTATTACGTTGGATTTTACTATTTTAAGTGTGAAAATTAAAAAGTCGAAAAAACTGAATATAACTCATCACGGCTAAATCAATATTCAGTGGTTCACGATTATCAATTGACACAGATTTGGCACATTTGTTCTAAATGTATTGCTCCTATTAGCCAATCTTTGGTGTCAAAAACTATTGCAGTGCTACAGCGAGTTTCGATTTTCTAAAAGCAAGCTTTTTTGAGATTTAGATTAACTCGTTGCATAGCGATTTGTACAGCGATAAGGCGAGTCAATCCAAAATGCATCTATTTTGATGCATGCTAACTCCTGATTTTAGATAATTCCAACTTCAATGCCCGAATCAATGATGTTTTAATCTGATTGATTTGGGAGCTTTTTGCTGACTGAAAGCAATGATTTTGGAATTTTTATAGATGATCCTGAAAATTCTTGAGGTGTTCATTATGTCTACCGTTGCAGTTTCTGTTGCAAATCAATTGCGCACTGAGCTTAGTGATTTTAGCAGCATCATTTGTTTCAGAGCGTTGGTGACCGGTATCGAAGAAGCATTGGGCGAAAAAGCTGCCGCGATTTCTCTCCTGTCTGCTGGGCGTCAGCGAGGCAAGCAAGTGGCCGAGCAGCTCGGTCTCACCGGCAAAGGGATTGACTCTGACGAGATTATCGTCCTCCTCCAAAAAGCGTTGGGCAAAGAGGGCACCCGTCTCTGCATCATTGACACAATTGCCGAAGCCAATGGGATGTTCACAGTTCACTGCCGAGAAACCATTTGCTCTGCCGATGAACCCCAAGGCTCCCCTCGCAAGCTCACTTTTACGCTTGGTGCGATCCAGGGAGTGCTCGAACAGGTCACCGGTAAACGTCTCCGCGGTAAGCAAACGGAGTCTGTTCTGCGGGGAGGCACCCACGATGTGATCGAGTTTGAAGCGCTTGGCTAAAAGACCTTGCCCGTGCTGACACACTTGCACTATGGAATTTTTTCAAGAGAGCAACGCTTTCTCTTGATCGCATCACACTTACTATCATCGACTTGCCGTATTTACAGGAGGTACTTATCTTGGCGATTAATACTGAAAAACTGGGGCTGATTCTACAAAACTTTGTCACCTCAACCAGCGACGTTCAGGGCGCTGCATTGGTCACGCCCGATGGATTGCCCTTAGCCACGTCACTCCCTGGCGGAATGGATGAAGAGCGGGTATCTGCTATGTCTGCCGCCATGCTCTCCCTCGGTGAAAGAATTGGACAGGAACTGGCGCGAGGTAGCATCGATCGCATTTTTGTGGAAGGCGATAAAGGCTACGGTATCCTGACTAGCTGTGGAGAGGATGCGGTATTTTTAGTTCTTGCCGATCACAAGGCTAAACAGGGCGTGATGATGCTCGAAATCAAACGTGCGGTTTCAGATATCAAGCTGATTTTGATGTAACGATTTCCGATTAAATCAAATTCAAACCAGCAATTTGAATATGGTGCTTTGCTCTCCGATGCAAGGTTGAGATTGAAGCTTTTCAACTTTGCATTGGACGGACATTGAATGGACATTGGATGGACATTGGATGGCTGTTGGACGGCTGTTGGATGAACAGCTAAATCCTTAATCTAACCCTTGAAACTGCTCTGATCTAGGCAAGAGTGACCTCGTTAGGCTAAGGATTGTTCTGTTATCAGATAGCAGCAGAAATGGAGTGATAGTTGCCACTGTGCTGTAAATTGTGCACTCCAATGACAAGTTTTCACGGTAATGATCGCAAGTTGACTGATTAAACTGCTCTATGGAAGTTATGCGTCTGGTGGTGACTGGCCCCGTAGGGGCTGGAAAATCTACTTTTATTAGGACCGTGAGTGAAATTGAAGTTGTCGACACCGACTGCAAAGCAACTGATGAAACGGCAATGCTCAAGCAAAAAACGACGGTCGCCTTTGACTTTGGCCGATTACAGTTTGGGGCTGATATGGCGCTGCATTTGTATGGCACGCCAGGGCAATCGCGGTTTGACTTTATGTGGGATATTTTGATCCGCCAGGCTCACGCCTACGTGCTACTGGTTGCTACTCATCGTCCGGGTGAATTGCGATACGCACGTCAAATTGTGCGA
>DATNOW010000478.1:0-5086 GCA_036703515.1 Chroococcidiopsis sp. | reverse complement strand
AGCGTGTCACCAAAAACATAGACCGTCCCCGGTGACACAAAAGCCCGCTGGGGCAACAGCCCAAACTCCTCTGATTGCGCCTGCGGTTGCTCAGGGTTACGCCGTCGCCGCAGCTTTGATACCCCACCCCACAGCAAGGGTTTATCGCCCACGCAGCCTTTGAGCAACCCCTCCCAGTCGTAGGGGTATAGCCCATAGCGTGGAGCATCGGGGGCAATCTGCGCCAACCCTGGCGTTAGCACATAGGCCACTCGCCCTTGGGTGGGTTGTGTAAAGGCCTCTAGGGCTGTCCACTGGGGCGGCGGCGAGATGTGGGTGGCGATCGCCCGATGCCCTTCACCCCCTAGGCGCACCACCGCGCTATCCCAAGCGGGTTGACCATCGGGTGTCGTAAACGGGCTCTCGCCCTCGGCATTGGCCATCCCGACCACAAATCCCCAGCCAGGTCTCATCCGCACCGCCACTTCTGTAAAATAGCCCTCGGCCTCACGCACCTGCCGCGCCCCGTCTTGCATATGAATATGGGGCAAAATCTGCACATCCCACGGGTCATCGCAGATCCAAGCGCAGTGTGCAGACTGACTTGTGGCGGCATCCTGGGCTACCGCCTGCAATCCATCTGGCCCGTCCGACTTGGCCAAGGCTGGGGCACCATCGAGATAGCGGAGCAGCGCGCTGGCCTGAATCCAGGGTTTTGGTTTACCGGCGATCGCCTCGGTGGGGATTGCTCCTGCTTTTGGCTCTAGCCACAGCGGCGGCACCATGGGGGGCAGGGTGCGATCGCTAAACCCCAACGCGTCCCAATGGTCATCCCCTGTCGGAAACGGACATAACCGCACCAGTCGTTCCCAGTCGTCGCTTGCTCCCTTGGGGTTGCTTGATGCTTGGGCGCTATGCACGGTGCGGGGCTTGACCCCAATGAGGTCTTTGGGGGTGGCCAACCACAGGTTTCCCTGCGGGTCGCACAAGAAAGGCCCCAAAAATGTCAACGGCCGGCGGCTAGTGCGTTCGGTTGCCGTCAGCGGGCGATCGCGATTGGGCGGGTCAAGCAGCGATCGCATCGCCTGGAATACCGTAATCGGCATCGGTGGAAATAGCCCCTTCGCCCAAGACCCCTCGCCGGGGCTAAACGGCTTCGCTTCGCGAAAGAGCAGCACATCGAGCGGCGTAATTTTAAACCACTGCATCGGTTAACCTCCTGCCTTGAGCGTTTGCGCGGTGTTGTCGGCCGTCGGCTCAGGCTGCTGCTGCCAGCCTTGGCGCTGCACCATCTTATCGACCCAAAAGGCAGTAAACCGCAGCAGCTTGCCCAAGTCTTCGGGTTGAGCCCCCAAAGCCGTTGGGTCGGCTGCTGCGGCCCCATGGGCCCAGGTGGCCCAGTGGTCTAGCCACTGGCGGATGGGTTCTTCTAGATGTGCCATCGTGCGGGCTGAGTCGCGCCGTCCCATGATTACCGTGGCCGCGGCTGCAAACAGCTCTGGATGGTCAACACTACAGCGCTGGGGCAGCTCCTCGGCCAGTCGATAGAGCATCGGGCTGAGTGCGTCTGCGTTAAGTGCATCGGCATGTGTATCTGCATAGTGTCGGGCGATCGCCCACCAGTCTTAGAGCAGGTGGCCTTTGAGCAGCGCTTCGAGGGTGTTGCCGACGCCATAGATTACCCGAAAGCACAGCCCATCTTTGCCGGCCATCTTTTTGGCGCGATCGCCCTCGGCATCCCAGAGGCTCTCTAGCACCGTCGGCAGCGGTACAGATTTATGAGCAATCACGACTCCCATACTCATCGTGGCAGTATTGCCCATCGTAAACAGCGGCCGATGGGGTATGCCTTCGGGATAGGTGCCGTCAGGGCCAGGGCGCGGTCGCCAGTAACCATCGCCATGGTCAAATTCTTCCATTGGGTCTTGGGCTCCGCTCCATGCCGCCCGCAGCGATCGCACATATTCCGGCAAATCTTCTAGCGGCAGCACTGCCATGACATCATCCCCGCCGCTGTAGATCAGCTTGCCGCAAAAGCGTTTTTCGGTGAGGTACGGCACCAACCGATTTGAAAAATCTAGCAGCGCTCGGTTGAGCCCAACGTGGGTAGCGGGCCCCATTCGTTTTTGGGTCGTTTCTCGCAGCTGGCGGTAGGCATCAGCCGTTTCTTGCTCAAAGCCAGAGTCATCCACATCCACCAGATACTTGTCGTAGGTGTCTAGCTTCTGACCAGAGATATACTGCCCCATGCCATCGCCATCGGCTAGCACCACCGCCCACCAGTCGGCCGGGCTGCCTTCACCAAAATGATGGCGCTGATGCACGCGATCGACTTCGCCCCTGAGCCGTTGGGTTTCTGAGCGATCCAACGCCAGGTCTTCAGCCAGCCACTTTGCAGAAAACATCACCCCGTTGAGCCATTTATGTTTAGTGTCGTCTTGTTTGATCTGGCGATCGGTCTTGGGAATATGGCTGGGGCGACGACGGCTAATGCGCTGTAAAATCCTTTCCTGTTTCTTGCTAAACAGTTTGCCAATTGCCTTTTCTAAGTCTTCGTAATACTGCCGCGCTAAAGCCGGATTGTCGTGAATAAAACGGGCCGCTGCAATCGAGCTAAGGTTGGGAAAGCGGATAAAGCGGTCGTAGAGAAACCGCTCTAGGTGTTGCACATCCCAGCTCTGCTGCACCTTATCGAGGAGAGTCTGACGGCGCTGGATTTGTTTCACCACACGACTGACCCGAATGCCGAGAGATTCGGCCACATCGCCGTAGATCCAGCCCATGCGCTTGGTTAACTCCAGTGCATTTAACCGCTCTGAGCCGTTAAACAACCCTGGATAGGCCTTGCCCATCAGCAGCCAAAACAAGCGCATTGACCCCTCCGGCAATCCGCCCCCCTCTCGAAAGTCGAGGGTTGCACCATTGCGATGCACGACTTGGTAGTTGAGATTGGGATGCACAGCACTGTATTGCCCAGAGATTGTCGATCGCTCCCCCGGGGCAACCGGAATCTGCCAGGAACGCGTATTTTTCACCGTTTGGATAGCTAGCCGCAGACGCTGCTGAAAGCTGCCCCACCAGGTTCCCACATTGAGCGTTGGGAAGGTCTGCTCTTCAGCGCGATTAGGGATGGGCTGTTGAGAGCTTTCCCAGACCAGCGATAGGCTGTTTTGGGCCGCCTTCCAATCGCGATCAAACCCTGCACCATCCTTGGCAATGGCCACCGGCTGCTGCGGATCGCCTAGGGGTACAGCCGCCCAATAGGGTTCCCAGGCGTTGTTTAGCTGCGCTTCCCAGAGGACATTCCACTCCCAGTTTGGGTAAGTTAGGTTGCCATATTGGTCTTGCTGCGATCGCCATTTTTCTAAATCCCGCTGGTACGGTTCGGGCGATTCCTGGGTTGGCCGTCCTTCTTTAAGTTGCTGCCAAAGTTGCTGCCATTGCGGCCCGTCTAGGTCATTGAAAATAGTCGCAGCCTCTTGGCTCACCTGGCGCTGAATGTCTTGCCGCACCTTGGCTCCAATGGCCGCCCATTCGGTGCGCAACAGCTCGGCTAACTCTGCCCCTAGCGCTTTGGCTTTGGCTTTGCCTGGAACCAGTGCCGTTATTACATTCGGAAATCCTGCGGTACTCAAGCTAGTCGAGTCGCGATCGCTAAATCGTTCAACCGGCGTTTTGGCATCATTAATTTGCTCAAAGCTCGCCTTGAGCAGCTGCCCAAAATCAGGATCACTGTTTTGGTAGTGCTCTAATAAAAAAGCATCCATCACATCTTGCCCCCACAGCGATGGCACAATGACCGCATCGGGGCCGTAAGCTTCAGCAATATGCCAGCACAGCCGAGCGCTGAGATAATGCAATAAATAAGAACCCGCCCAAAAATCAAGAAACTTACGCGAGGCTTTAATAAAGTCTTGAATCGGCGAAAAGGTAAAAATCAGGAGGTAAGGATGGGTTGGTTCTTGTCCCTCTTGCCAGTCATCGGGAAACAGCGCCCCCGTTAATGCTGAAACCGTTGCTTGATGGCTATGTAATGGGCAGTCGGGCAGTACCCGATAGGCAGGAAACAGTAATCCATCCGAGAGAGTGCTCGACTGAGTATTGAGCCATAGTTCTGGATAAAACCGCCAAAACCAGCTAAACACTTTTTTGGCGTCGGGCTCATTGCGGATGGCTGCTGGAATGTGAGCCAGATCGGGCACCCGAGCCAGTGGGTTGACGACGCCCGCTTCACCGCTAATCGGATGGCGAATCGCAATGGTGTCTGTGGTGCGGTTTGCTATGGCCGCTAGGTTGACGCGATCGCTCGATGCAGCAATATCTTGGCTTTGGTGCCCCTTGTGCTCGTTCCACCATGCCTCTAATGCAGGCAGTAGGCTCGACCCTTCTGTTGAGAAGCAATGTAAATCACTCAGCCAGTCAATGCTAATCGATTCCGGGGAGGGCGATCGCAGTAGGGCATAGAGCTTGCGTTGGTAAAAAGACGGCGTTTGTAGATGGTGAGACAAGACAAACCTCAATAGTGAGATGAGCGCTGTAGAGCTTATTTCACCTTGGTTATAGCTGCTGTCGTTACCAATCTTGAAGTTCTGTAAGGTTTTTTACAGACGTCACTCTGCGAAATACTGCTTCGATGATGAGTTCAAATCGTGAATGAGTTCAAATGATCAATCCAAACGAGATCGCAATTGGGAATAGGAGCGGGGCGATCGCAAGAAAAGGAGACAGGAAGCACTACTATGATTCTTAATTATCGGTGCGATCGCTCAAAATGCTGGTCAGCTATGATTACCTATCGAGAGAGTAAAATATGTATCATCTCAGTTCGACGGTCGCGAAAAGAGGGAGTAGCCATTTATGAAAGCAACAGAATTTGATGCCAAATTTGATCAAGGAGAAGATATCACCGAGTTCTTAAATCTCTCCCAAGCTAAGCGTCCTGGCTATGAACAGAAACGAGTTAACGTTGATTTCCCAACGTGGATGATTGAAGCATTAGATCATGAAGCAAAACGATTGGGTGTTACTCGTCAGTCAATTATTAAGGTATGGCTTGCAGAACGCCTTGCACAGCTATCTCGCTAATGCAATAAGCTATGGATCGGGA
>DATNOW010000477.1:0-2876 GCA_036703515.1 Chroococcidiopsis sp. | reverse complement strand
CTCAAGCTTTATCCGGGCAAAGTTGAGTTTGATTACCTACCTGAAAATAGCCAAGGGGTGATTTGCCAACCGCTGGGCGGCGAAGGTGCGTTAATTTTGGCGGCCAACGCTCCGCGCAGCTATACCCAGCAAGACGAAACCTGGATTGAAGGCATTGCCGATAAGCTGGCCAATAGTCTCAGCAGCCTCCAGCCGTCCGCCCTGAGTACGTAATCGATAGATAGATTGGGTGCAGTTCGAATACCCCGAAACAACCGCATGGCCTGTGAGGGCGCACATCGGTGCAGGGCGCACATCGGTGCGCCCCTACGGGGGTTTTCTATATTTCTGTAGGATAAAAAAGACTGGCAAAACGGCAATTAATTGTAGGGGCGCACCGATGTGCGCCCTTCAATGGTGGGATCCAATCCATCATTTCCATCATTGCAGGTGGGTTTGCCCCCCTGACACTGCAAGGTTTGGATTAGGGGCTATCCCGCAAATCGCCTTAATACGATCGCCCGACCACCTGGGCGAGCCCATCATCCGTCAGAATGCCATTGTCGGAATAGTAACCGGCGGCTTTTTTGGCCTCGATTTCAACCTGGGCGTCGGCGGGAATCAGCTCGGGGGGGATGGGGATGCGCTCTACCACCTCAATGCCTGAGTTGGTGATGGCGTTGTATTTCATGTTGCTCATCGACACTAGGCGATCGATCTTGGTAATGCCCAGCCAGTGCAGCACGTCGGGCATGAGCTCTTGGAAGCGCATATCCTGCACCCCGGCCACACACTCCGTTCGCAGGAAGTAGGCATCGGCGCGATCGCCCCCCTCTTGGCGTTTGCGGGCATTGTAGACCAAGAACTTGGTGACTTCACCCAGAGCGCGTCCTTCCTTGCGGCAGTAGACGATCACCCCGGCACCGCCTTCTTGGGCCGTTTGCACACACACCTCAATGCCATGCACCAAATAGGGACGGCAGGTGCAAATGTCGGAGCCAAACACATCCGAGCCATTGCATTCGTCGTGCACCCGCACCGCGAGCGGCTTGGTCGGATCGGCCACAGCCGACACATCGCCAATGATATAGACCGTGGTGCCGCCGATGGGTGGCAAAAACACGTGCAAATCGGGGCGGGTCACCAGTTCGGGGAACATGCCGCCCGTCTGCTGAAACAGCACCCGGCGCAGATCCCATTCATCGACCTGGAGGCGTTTGGCGATACCGGGTAGGTACCACACCGGGTCGATCGCCGCCTTGGTGACGACCAAATTGCCGTCTTCTTTGAGCAGCTTGCCATCGACCCGCAGCCGACCGCTGGCGATCTCGTCCTTCAGCTCTGGAATATTGATATGGGCTTTGGTGATGGCGATCGTTGGCAGTACGTCAAACTCTTCCGAGGCATATTGGGCAAAGGCGCTGCCCGCCACGGCCCCAAACGGATCGATAGAGACGATTTTGTCGGGGTTGCCCCAGCTGGGATGGGGCCCCATATTGACGATGGGCGAGGTGTTGGTTAAATCGGCCTTGTGGGTGGGGTCAAGCACCCCGCTCGCTACTGCAAGCGCCCGGTAGATGCCATAGGAACCGGCGTAGGTGCCGATCACATTGCGATGGGAAAGGCTACGGGGGGAGGCAATGATGGGGCCACGATCGTTGGGATTGAGGGCCCCCCATTGAATCGGATGAACATTCTTGCCTGTGCCGTTGCCTTTGCCATTTTGATGAGAGGTCAAAATGATGTGTCGTGGAGTAGACCGTTGTGGATTTGTAGCCCCATTCATAAAAACATCGCACCCTGATAAGAGACGACAATTAGTGGAATAAATCCAACCCTAAACTAGGGTTTGTATCTGCATGGCAGACCGAAAAATCAGCATAAATTGAGCGGATCGAAGACTGCTGCGATCGCACAACCAAAGGGAAATTAAAACTGATGAAATTGTGGCAGGTATTATAGTTGAAAGCGTCAGTTTACCCGATAGGGTTCTGACCCCACAACGCACGGAGATCCAAGTTTAGATGTCTTTAAGACTACCAATTAGATGCGATTTAGATTGTGTCAAAGTTATCTAAGTTTTCTGGTAGTTTAGAGCAATCTCAACTCAGAGATAGGGAGCGCAAACTGACCCTGAAAATGTGCCTTGCTGCGCTTGATAAAAATTGGAAAGACTTTATTCTAGACCCAAAGTCAGAATTTTTAAACTCGTGTAGACCCCGAATGGATAACGTAACGTTGATTGACCATCCCTTGGTGCAACATAAACTCACATTGATGCGTCAAGTAGAGACCCATACGCAGGATTTTCGCCGGCTAATGAAAGAGATTTCGATGCTGCTGGCCTATGAGGTGACGCGCGACCTGCCGCTGAAGTATGAGACCATCCACACGCCGCTGACCGAGATGCAAGCGCCCATGCTAGCCGCCGACAAAAAAATGGTGCTGGTGTCGATTTTGCGGGCGGGGCAGGGGCTGCTCGACGGTATGTTAGAGCTGATTCCGACGGCGAAGGTGGGGCATATCGGCCTCTACCGCGAACCCAGCACCCTGACGGCTGTCGAATATTATCTCAAGCTGCCCTATGACATTGAGCAGCGCGATATGCTCGTCGTTGACCCGATGCTGGCTACGGGCAACTCTGCTGTAGCTGCGGTCGATCGGCTGAAAGAAGCCAACCCGGCTTCGATTAAATTTGTCTGTCTGCTGGCGGCCCCCGAAGGCATCGCCCACTTTCACCAGCAGCACCCCGATATTCCTATCTATACCGCGGCCATTGATGAAGGGCTCAACAGCCACGGCTACATCATGCCCGGCCTAGGGGATGCGGGCGATCGCCTCTATGGAACGAAGTAAGGGGACGACGGGAGAAAATAGCACGAGGACGCTGGAGAGGG
>DATNOW010000476.1:0-2070 GCA_036703515.1 Chroococcidiopsis sp. | reverse complement strand
TTGGTTTTATCTAGGTCTGTCGTCCTATCTTTTGGCTCGTTCAGGGTTGGGGTTGGGCAAAGTAGAGCGCGAGTCGAATTTGGCGATCGCCCTGCTAAAGAACCTAGCGGCGATCGCCCTAGGCGCGCTGCTGCTGACCTCCTGGGACTTTGTTTTAGATCCGGCGATGAGCCAAACGGCGATGCCCTTCTGGTACTGGCATCAGCCCGGTGCTTTCTTTGGCATGCCCTACCAAAACTTTGCGGGCTGGATGGGAACGGGAGCTGTGTTTATGACCGTGGCGGCGATCGCCTGGCGCATTCAGTCTTTGCACACGTTTCGGCTACAGCCGCCCCAGCTTAATTTGCCGCTCTATGTCTATCTGGGTAACTTTGCCTTTGCTACCGTGATGAGCGTGGCTGCTGGGTTCTGGGTGCCGGTGGCATTGGGTGTGGTGCTGGGTGTCGTGCCTGCCGTGGGCTGCTGGATGCTAGCCCGCCCGTCGGCTGAGGAAACGCGTCAGCAGCTGGTTGAAGCGGTATCGGGCGTTGCAGAAGGCGGCGTTGACGGCTTGAAAGCAGCGGCTGCTTCGGTTAGCGTTCGCAGCTCGAACTGATCCAATTTTGTCCAAGATTTTTCCGAATCGAGCCGTTCATTTGAAAGGCTCGATTTTGTTTGGCGACAAGTTTTGGATGGTAAATTTTGGGCGGTAATACTAATTTGACTGCAACTATCAACTATATAGGCATTGGGTTGGCATGGTGATGAACGGGTGGGTTGAGAGTTGGGTGTCAGCGCTGGCGCTGGTGATGGTGTTAGTGCAACTGCCAGCGATCGCCATTTTGCTGGCGCGGCTGCTGCAAGGGCCGAGTCGGCGTCCTCCCCTGCGTCCCCTGGCTCCTACGCCCGATCAGTTGGGACAGGTGAGTGTCGTGGTGCCCACCCTCAACGAAGCCGAGCGGATTGCGCCCTGCCTGTCGGGACTCAGCCAGCAGAGCTACGAACTGCGCGAAGTGCTGGTGGTCGATAGCCATTCGGTGGATGGCACGGTGGCGCTGGTGAAAGCGGCCCAAGAGCGCGATCCCCGTTTTCGGGTGATCTTTGACGATCCCCTGCCGGTGGGCTGGGTTGGGCGACCCTGGGCGCTGCATACGGGTTTTTTGCACAGTAGCCCGTCGAGCGAGTGGATTTTGGGGATTGATGCCGATACGCAGCCGCAGCCAGGGCTGATTGCCAGTCTGATCGCCACCGCAGAGGCAGGGGAATACGATTTAGTTTCCCTTGCGCCGCGATTTATCTTGAAACTGCCGGGGGAAATTTGGTTGCAGCCCGCGCTGTTGATGACTTTGCTCTATCGCTTTGGCCCGGCGGGGGCCCCGGCAGACGGAGCCGAGCGGGTGATGGCCAATGGGCAGTGTTTTTTGTGTCGGCGATCGCTCCTGGTTGAGCTAGACGGCTATACCAGCGCCAGTCGTTCATTTTGCGATGATGTCACCTTGGCGCGCTATGCCGCCAGTCAAGGCGCTAAGGTGGGTTTTCTCGATGGCTCTGAGCTGCTGAAGGTGCGGATGTATGAAGGGGCGGCCGAAACCTGGCGCGAATGGGGGCGATCGCTCGACCTGAAGGACGCCTGTTCCCCGTCCCAAACCTGGGGAGACGTGGCGTTTCTGACGGCGGTGCAAGGGTTGCCGCTGCCGCTGACGGTGGCGCTGGCGATCGCTATTGGCATGGGGGCAACGACGCTGCCCGTGGAGATAGCCCTGGGGCTGAATGTAACGCTGGTGCTGATTCGCTTTGCCCTGTTGGGGGCGATCGCCTCATCCTACGATTTATCGCAAGCGCGTGGCGCTTGGTTATTTTGGCTATCGCCCTTGGCCGATCCCCTTGCGGCCCTGCGGATTTTTCTGTCTTCAGCCCGCACGCCTACCCAATGGCGGGGTCGCACCTACGTCTAGCCTGGGCTAGAGGTAATAGCGCACCGTGGTTACCACCTGCCGCCGATTGGCCCGCAGCGCTGCTTTTAGGAACAGCGACGTTTGGTTGTGCAAAATGTTTTCCCACCAGTTGCGCGTCACAAACACCGGAATGATC